>JAJXSZ010000173.1 GCA_021784255.1 Pseudomonadota bacterium
ACGCGCGCGGCAGCGTCGTCCGGTCGCGCGGCGACGGCCCGGGCGAGGGTGGGGACGGCCTCGGCCGCGCGCCCGCTGCGCAGCAGCAGCAGGCCGAGGCGGGTCGAGGCGAGCGCGGGGGCGGCGCGATCGGCCAGCGCCGCGCGGTAGCGGCGCTCGGCATCCTCGAGATCGCCGGCGCGTTCCGCTGCCAGCGCTGCGGCAATCGTCGCGAGCGTGTTCATCGCGCCATGATCGCAGGCAAAGATTGCCGCGATGCTAGCGCCGCCGGCGGCGCATCACGTCGGCGATCAGCCGGTCGAAATCGGCATGGAAACGATCGTTACTGTAGGGCAGGGCGGCCAGCCGCGCCGCGGCGCCGAGGCGGGTGCGCAGGTTGGGGCTCGCGGCCAGCATCGCCAGGCTCGCCGCCATCATCTCGATGTCGCCCACCGGCACCATCACGCAGTTGCGGCCGTGGCGGAACACGCCTTCGTAGCAGGGCAGGTCGGTGAGCAGCAGCGGCCGCTCGAGCAGTGCCGCCTCGTAGACCGCGAGCCCCTGCGTTTCGCTCGCCGAGGCGAGGCAGAAGACGTCGGCGGAGGCGACCCAATCCATCGCCGCCTGATCGCCGAGGCCGCAGAGCAGGCGGTAGCGCTCCGGCTGGGCCTCGGTCAGCGCCTGGGCCTCCGGGCGGATGCCGAAGAACTTGCCGATCACCGCGCATTCGTAGTCGGCTGGGCAGGCCTGCACGGCGAGCACCAGATCGCCTGGCCGCTTGCGGGTCTCGATCGTGCCGAGCTGGACCACCCGCAACGCGCACTGCCTGGCGGGGACGCGGCGCGGATCGATCGTTTCGCGATCGATATCGACGCCGTAGGGCATCACGTGCAGCTTGTCCTGCGGCAACGCGTAGGTGAAGGAGCGATAGACGTCGCGCTGGGAGACCATGTTGTAGACGATCGCTGCGGCCCGGTGGAACCCGGCGATCCAGGCGGGGTTCTTGAGGACCAGGCTGAGCCCGACCTCGGCCTCGTTGATCAACCAGATCATCGGCAGGTGGGCGCCGATGTGCGCGGCAAGCGGGGCGGCGCAGATCGTGGTGCCGATGACGAGATCATAATCGGTGGTGACGAGGCGCGGCTCGATCGGCAGGCCGTCGGCGATGTAGCGCTCCTTCATCGGCCCGTCGGTGCCGACCAGGGGCACGATGGTGAGCGCGTGCCCCTGGCTGCGCAGATGGCGCGACAGGCGGTGGAAGGCCACCGATGTCCCGGTAATGGTGAACTCGTGACTCACCATGGCGATACGCAGGGGCGCAGGATGCGAACGGGCGGGGTGCATCGGTCAGCGGGCCGGCGGCGGCACCGTTGCCCAGGCGGCGGCCGCGGCGTCGTCCTCCGCCCTTGCCGCGACCCACGCACTCGTGCCGTCGACGAAATATTCCTGCTTCCAGAACGGTGCTCCGGTTTTGAGCCAGTCGATGAGAAAACCGGTCGCGCCGAGGGCAGCCGCGCGATGCGCGCTCGCCGCGAGCACCAGCACGATGCCATCGCCCGGCACCAGGCGGCCGACGCGATGGATCACGGTCACGCCGAGCAGGGGCCAGCGCTGCCCCGCCTGGGCCACGATGCCGGCGAGCGCGCGCTCGGTCATGGCGGGATAGTGTTCGAGGACCATCGCGGCGAGCCGGCGGCCGCCAGCGGAGTCGCGGACCGTGCCGACGAAGCTGCCGATGGCGCCGATGTCGTGCCGCCCGGCGGTGAGTGCCGCAAGCTCTACCGCGACGTCGAAGGGCGCGGTCTGCACCGCAACGCGGGCCCTCTCGGCCATCGGTTTCAGCCGCCGGTCACAGGCGGGAAAAAGGCAATCTCGTCGCCCGGCGCGACGCGCGTCGCCGGGCCGGCCATGGCCTGGTTCACCGCGACCCGCACCGTGGGTTCGGCCAGCGCCGCATAGGCATCGCCGCGCGCGATCAGGTGCTGGCGCAGCGCGGCGACCGTGGTGACGCCGGCGGGCAGCGCCAGCGCCTCCTCGGCGCGGCCGAGGCGCTCGCGCAGCCAGGCGAAGTAAAGGACGTGTAGTTCCGCCATTCGCCGGTCTGCTCGCCGCCTATTGCTTCGGGGCGTTGACCGTCTGCACGCTGCCGTCCGGTCCGATCAGCGTGAGCGTGCCGTTGCCGTTGGCGACCGCGATTCCCTTGGTGCCGTTGGACATCGTGTACGTGATGACGCCGTTGGCATCGGTCGAGAGGTGAGCGACCCCGCTCGGCGTCGTCACATCGCCGTTCACCGGCGTCACCTTGCCAAGCGAGGGCGGAGGCGCCGTGGTCGGCCGCGGCGCTGGCGGCATCTGGAGCGGAATCGCCGGCCCGGTGGCCGAGACGCTGGGCGCGGCGGAGCCCGCGCTGGCGGAGCCGGGCTGGACCGGCAAGGTGCCATCCTGCATCTGGCGCTCGTAGTATTGCAGCGTCGGCTCGGCCTTTACCGGCGCGGGCCACACATTGCCGGGCTCCGTACGCAACGGTGGCAACGTCGGCGCCTCGCCGCGCACGCGCTGCATGGTCTCGGACTTGCCTTGCGGTGAGTTCGGGTTGGCGGCGAGCCCATGCGTGTCCGCGAGGTAGTGGGGAAATCCGGCGAACGGGCTGGAGGCATAGCTGCAGCCTGAGAGCAGCACGGCAAGGCCGATCACGGCGATCGGACGCATCGATGGTCCTTTCCAGAGGGTTCTTCGCCCGCAGAGCCGGCCAGTTGCGCGCGGCCGCATCAATTTGCCCAATGCACGGCCGCGGCTCAAGCCGTGTCTCCCACGGGGCTGGTATCCGCCATCCCCGCGACGATCCAGCGAGCCACCGTGGCAGCGTCGTCGAGCGGCAACACCGGCACCGGACAATGCGCCAGCGGCGCCGGCGCAGCAACCGCGACGATATCCGCGCGTCCGGGCCAGAGCGGAGGTTTGCCCAGCGTCGGGCGATGGACCTCGAGTTTGCGATGCGGGTGCGACTTGAAGCCTTCGACGAGCAACAGGTCGCAGGGCGAGAGGCGGGGCAGCAGCGCCTCCAGCACCGGCTCGCGTTCCTCCACCAGCAGCGCCCAGCGACGGTCGCCGATCAACAGGACTTCGCCGGCGCCGGCCTCGCGGTGTCGGAAGCTGTCCTTGCCCGCGCGGTCCAGGTCGAAGCCGCGATGCGCGTGCTTGACGGTCGAGACGGTCAGCCCCGCCGCGCGCAGCAGCGGCAGCATGGCGACGATGAGGGTCGTCTTGCCGCTGCCCGACCAGCCGGCGATGCCGAGGATGTGCATGGCGGTCAGTCCCGCCGGGGCGTCGCGGCAGCGTGGCGCAGCCCGGTGGTGAGATAGTCCCAGCCGGTCACCAGCGTGAGCAGCGCGGCGACCCAGAGCATTCCCTCGCCGATGAAGGAGACCGGCAGGAAGCCCAGGTGCAGTATCGCGGCCGTGGGCTGGCCCGCGAGCAGCGTGCCGAGCGCGCCCATCTGGAACCCGGTCTTCCATTTCGCCAGCTTCGTCACCGGCAGCCGGGCGCGGATCTCGGCAAGATATTCGCGCAGGCCCGAGACCAGGATCTCGCGCAGCATGATGACCACGGCCGGGTAGAGGCCGGCCGCCGAGAGCTTGCCGGTGCCGACCAGCATCATCAGCGCCGCGCCGACCAGCAGCTTGTCGGCGATCGGGTCCAGCATGCGCCCGAGATCGGAGGTCTGGCGGCGGTCGCGCGCCAGTTTACCGTCGAAATAGTCGGTGATGGCGGCGGCGGAGAACAGCAGGCATGCGGCAAGGTGCGCTCCCGGCGAGTCGAGCGCGGCCAACGCCACCAGCGCCGGAATTGCGGCGATCCGCGACAGGGTGAGGAGGTTCGGCAGATCCGTGAGCATGCGAAACCCGTATAGACCGGGTGGCGGGCGTGGGGAATCGGGTGGGCGGCGTGCGGGTGGAAAAACGGCGGGCGCCGGCCAGGCGGGGGTCGCCCGGGGCGGCCGGACGTGCCAGCATCCGGCCGGGCGCAGGAGCACGCGATGGAACAGGGAGGGCCGGTGATGATTGAGATCCGCGGGCTCGAGAAATGGTTCGGCGGCTTCCGTGCGCTGGGCGGCATCGACCTTACCGTGCACGCGGGCGAGCGGATCGTGCTGTGCGGCCCCTCGGGTTCCGGCAAGTCGACCCTGATCCGCTGCATCAACCAGCTCGAAACCGCCGATAAGGGGCGGATCGTGGTGGACGGCATCGAACTCGGCCGGAACGCGCCCCGAGCCGTCGAGGCGATCCGCCGCGAGGTCGGCATGGTATTCCAGCACTTCAACCTGTTTCCCCACCTGACGGTGCTGGAGAACTGCACGCTGGCGCCGGTGCATGCCCGCAAGACGCGGCGCGCGGCGGCGGAAGCGACGGCACGGCGCCTGCTCGAGCGTGTGCAGGTGCTCGACCAGGCCGACAAATATCCGTCGCAGCTTTCGGGCGGACAGCAGCAACGGGTCGCGATCGCGCGGGCCCTCTGCATGGAGCCGAAGGTGATGCTGTTCGACGAGCCGACCTCCGCGCTGGACCCCGAGATGGTCAAGGAGGTCCTCGACACGATGATCGGGCTCGCGCAGGAGGGGATGACGATGATCTGCGTGACGCACGAGATGGGCTTCGCGCGGCAGGTGGCGGACCGCGTGATCTTCATGGCGCAGGGCGAGATCGTCGAGCAGGCGCCGCCGGAACGATTTTTCACCGCGCCCGCGCACGAACGCACGAAGCGGTTCCTCGGCGAGATCCTGGGGCACTAGTGGCACGGCGTTCAGCCGCAACTTCGCCGGCCGGAGGGCGGCATCGGGCCGGATGTCGCCGCGGTCACGCCGTGCGGGCGATGCGGCGGGATGATCGCGGTCACGATCTGCGCCGCCTGCCGCCTGCCGCCGGCGAGTTGCGGCGCACGGCGCAGATATGGTGGAGGTAGGCGCATGATCACCGGACACACGCGCTTCATCGCGCATCTCGGTTACCCGACGAGCACCTTCAAGGCGCCGATGATCTACAATCCCTATTTCGAAAGCATCGGACTCGATGCCATCGTGGTGCCGATGGGGGTGGATGCCGACGCCTATCCGGCGCTGCTGCGGCCGTTGTTCCGCACCGCCAACATTCTCGGCGCGCTGGTCACCATGCCGCTCAAGGTTGCCACCATCGGCCTGGTGGACGAGGTTTCGCCGACGGCGCGGATCGCTGGCGCGGCGAATGCGGTGAAGCGGCTCGCGGACGGGCGGCTGGCGGCGGACATGTTCGACGGCGAGGGGTTCGTCGGCGGCGTGCGCCGGCACGGCCGCGCCATCGCCGGGGCCGCGGTGCTGGTGGTGGGCGCGGGCGGGGTCGGTTCGGCGATAGCGGCGTCGCTCGCCAGGGCCGGCGCCGGCCGGCTCGCCCTCTACGACGTCAACGCCGCGGCGGCCGAGGCGCTGGCTGGGCGGCTGGCGGCGCATTACCCGCGGCTCGCGCTGCAGGTCGGCAGCAGGGACCCGGCGGGGTTCGACATCGTGGTCAACGCGACCCCGCTCGGCATGCGTGAGCACGATGAGCTGCCGTTCGACCCCGGCCGGCTCGATGCCGCCGCCTTCGTCGGCGAGGTGGTCATGAAGGCCGAGCATACGAAGCTGCTGCGCGCGGCCCTGGCGCGCGGCTGTGCGGTGCAGGTCGGGACCGACATGTTGTTCGAGCAGATTCCTGCCTATCTTGAATTCTTCGGGCTGCCGGTGACGACGGCGGAGCAGCTGCGGGCGCTGGCGCGAATTGCGTACTGACCGGGCGGGATTGATCGAAATCAAGGCGATTTCCCGGCCGGCATCATAGGTCTGATTTTGTTCCGGGTCTCGGGAGGATTTCTATGTCCCATGCAGCGCCTCGATCCGCCACGCATCGTCGTGCCCACGAGGATGATCTCACGCCGGCGATGATCGAGGAGTTTCGTGCGCGGCTGCTGGCGATGAAGGCCGACCTCGTGCATCGGATCCATGCCGAGCCGCCGGCGACCGCGCGTGGCGCGCGCGAAGGCGATCTCGCCGACCAGGCCAACGCCGACCTCGATTTCGAGCAGGAGGCGGAGGAAAGGCGGCGCGAGCATCGCGAGCTGGCCGAGGTCGAGCAGGCGCTGGCGCGGATCGAGAACGGCACATACGGAATCTGCGCCGTGACCGGCGAGCCGATCGGGCTGCGCCGGCTGCAGGCGAACCCGACGGCCACGCTCTCGATCGCGGCTCAGGCCCAGCGGGAGAACCGCGGCGGGCGCTGACGCGCCGTCAGGCGGTATGCTCCGCCCCACGGCGATCGGGCCGCGAGTGGTGGATGCCGGGCAGGCTAGCGGATGGCTGCGTGACGCGGCTGCTCGCCCGGTGGAGCCGTTCGCGGCGCCAGGGGGCGTAACGCGGCAGTTGGTGCCTTAGGCGACGGATGCGCCTGATTTGCGGGTGCCTCGGCGACATGAGCGGCCAGCGCTTTCATCGCCGCGGCCCATTCATGCTGCTTCGCGGCGGGCCCGCGACGGATCGCCCCCTTTGTGGCCGGCGCAGCGTGCGGCCGCGCCTCCCTGATGG
Source organism: Pseudomonadota bacterium (assembly GCA_021784255.1). Taxonomy (GTDB): domain Bacteria; phylum Pseudomonadota; class Alphaproteobacteria; order Acetobacterales; family Acetobacteraceae; genus JAJXXT01. The sequence continues at coordinate 6,566 of JAJXSZ010000173.1, forward strand.
CGCTCTCCGCCCGCAAGGCTTCGGTCAGCGTCCTCACCCAGGCACGTGGCGCCATCTTGCACCGGGGTTGGGAATCGGACAGCCTTGCTGTCCTCTGCCTGTGAGCCCGGGCGGGCGCAACTGCGAGAACGTGATGTCCCTGATCGAGGATCTGCGTTGCGCTATCGGCGCGAGCGCCGTCGTGGCCGGTACCGAGGCCGAGCCGCGCCACTTCCG
>JAJXSZ010000174.1 GCA_021784255.1 Pseudomonadota bacterium
GCGAATGAGACAGCAGGCGCCACAGGCGCGAATGAGACAGCAGGCGTCGCAGGCGCGAACGGGACAGCAGGGGCTGCCGGCGCGATCGAAACCGACGTCGCCATCGTCGGCGCCGGGCCCGCCGGGCTGTTCGCGGTGTTCGAGCTCGGCATGCTGCGCATCCGCTCGGTGCTGATCGATGCGCTGGGCGAGGTCGGCGGGCAGTGCACCGCGCTCTACCCGGAGAAGCCGATCTACGACATCCCGGCCCATGCCGCGATCGCCGCGGGCGACCTGGTCGCGGCGCTGGAAGACCAGATCGCGCCCTTCGGTGCGCCGCGCCTGCTCGGCCAGCGCGTCACCTCCCTCGCCGGCGCACGCGGCGGCTTCACGCTCGGGACGGATGCGGGCCACGCGGTGCGCGCCAAGGCCGTCGTCGTCGCGGCCGGGGTCGGCGCGTTCGGCCCCAACCGGCCGCCGCTCGCCGGCATCGAGGCCTACGAGGCGACCGGCGCGGTGCGCTACCATGTGCGCCGGCGCGAGGAGCTGCGCGGCCGGCGCGTGGTGATCGCGGGCGGTGGCGATTCGGCGGTGGACTGGGCGCTGGCGCTCGGCGGCGTCGCCGCCGCGGTGACGGTCGTGCACCGCCGGGCGAAGTTCCGCGCCGCCCCGCAGAGCGCGGCGCAGATGGCGGCGGCGGCCGAGGCCGGCCGGCTGCGCATCGCCACACCCTACCAGCTGCACGCGCTGGAGGGCCGCGACGGCGCGCTGGAAGCGGTGGTGCTGGCCGATCTCGACGGCCGGACCGAGGCCGTGCCCGCCGATGTCCTGCTCGCCTTCTTCGGCCTGTCCACCGATCTCGGCCCGATCGCCGCCTGGGGCCTGGCGCTGGAGCACGGGCACGTCGCCATCGCGCCCGCGACCTGCGAGACGTCGCTGCCCGGCGTGTTCGCGATCGGCGACGTCGCGACCTATCCCGGCAAGCTCAAGCTGATCCTGCAGGGCTTCGCCGAGGCGGCGGTGGCGGCGCACGCCATCCACCCGATCGTCTATCCCGACGCGGCGCTGCACTTCGAGTATTCGACCAGCAAGGGCGTTCCCGGCTGAGGTTGCGCCCCCGGCGCGCCGCCGGCGCCGGGTTCACCACCAGTGCGGGAGGAACAGGCGGCCGATGGTGCGCGTCGAGGTGATCACGGTCTCGGGCGGCGCCCCGGCGGGCGCGGGCATGGCGGGCGCGGGGACGGGGGCCGGCGCCACCACCGCGACGGCGGCACGGCGCAGCGCCAGGCCGGGCGCGAGCCGGACGGCGAAACGGTCGGCGCCGCGATAGCCCGGCGCCGGGCGGTATTCGATGTGCACCAGCCGCCCGTCCCGGCGCACCCGCACCTCGCCATGCGCCGGGGCGCGGTCGATCTCGGCGCGGCTCCAGTCGTAGGCGACGCCATACTGGTCCACCAGCCGGACCGCCCAGCCGCACCAGCCATCGCCGCCGGTGGTCATCCGCGCCTGGCGCGTGTCGCCGAAGGCATCGCGCGGCAGGTCCGCGCCGGCGATCGCCACCTGGCAGGGCGAGGCGCGCGGCCCGGCCGGGCCGGCGGCAAAGCCATTGAGCCGCGCCAGGCTGGCACAGCCGGCCAATGCCAGCCCCGCCGCCGCCACTGCGAACCGGTAGCGCATCACGGTCAGATCGGCGCCGCCGCCGCCTTGTCAAGCCGGCCGCGCCCCACCCCCGCAAAGCCTTGCCGCAAAGCCTTGCGGCAACGCCCCCGCGGCAACCCCTTGCGGCAACCCCTTGCGGCAGGGGGCGCCGGCTTGGCAGGGTGGGGCATGCCCGAGCCACGCGCGGCCCTGGAGGCGATCGGCAGACTGCCCGACGGCGAGATCGACATCGCCGAGGCGGCGCTGCAATTCGCCCGCGTCGATGCGCCGGCCGGCGACTGGCGCGCCGCCAGCCAGCTGCTCGGCCGCATCGCGCGCGACGCCGTGGCGCGCGCCGCGGACGTGCCGGACGACGCGACGGCGCAGGCCCTCGCCCTCGCCGCGGTGCTGGGCGAGAGCTACGGCTTCCACGGCGATGCCGAGGGCTACGACGATCCCGCCAGCGCCAACCTCATCCGCGTGCTGGAGCGCCGGCGTGGCCTGCCCGTCGCGCTCGGCATCGTCTGGCTGCATGCCGCGCGCGTTTGCGGCTGGTCCGCGCACGGGCTCGACTTCCCGGCGCATTTCCTGCTCGGCCTCGGTGCCGGGCGCTCGCAGGTGGTGCTCGACGTGTTTGCCGGCGGCGTGCCGCTCGCCGCCCCGGAACTGCGCCGGATGCTCAAGCGCATCGAGGGCGAGGCGGCGGAGCTGCGCCCGGATTCGCTGGCGCCGATGAGCACGCGCGCGGTGCTGATGCGGCTGCAGAACAATCTGCGTCTGCGCCGGCTGCGCGCGGGCGACCTCGCGGGGGCCATCGCCTGCGCCGAGGACATGTTGCGCGCCGCCCCCGACCAGCCGCTGCTGTGGCGCGACACCGGGCTGATGCACCAGAAGACCGGCGCGCTCGCCGCGGCGCTGCGCTGCCTCGGCCAGGCGCTGGAACGCACGCCGCAGGCAAGCCCCGCGGCCGGCCGCCTGCGCCGCGCGATCGAGGAACTGCGGATGCGGATCAACTAGAGCAACCGCCGCCCGGTCGGAGCCGGTCCGGCTCAGGCCGGGCGGAGAGCGCTCTGGAGCGGCCGCCCCTTGCGGCGGTCGCCGACATCCGCCACATCCGCGCCACAGCGCGGAGGTTGCCCATGACGCAGAACCTGCGGATCGCGGTCCAGATGGACCGTCTCGAAACCGTCAGCATCGACGCCGACAGCACCTTCGCGATGATGCTCGCGGCGCAGGCGCGCGGCCATCGGCTGTGGCACTACGACGTCACCTCGCTCGAGCTGCACGAGGCGGCGAGCGGCGTCACCGTCGCCTGCACCGCGCGCCCGGTCACGGTGCGGCGCCAGCCCGGCAACCACCACCAGTTCGGCGCGCCGGTCCGCCTCGACCTGGCGCGCGACGCGGACGTGGTGCTGATGCGCCAGGACCCGCCCTTCGACATGGCCTACATCACGGCCACCCACATCCTCGAGCACATCCACCCGCGCACGCTGGTGGTCAACGATCCGCGCAGCGTGCGCAACGCGCCGGAGAAGCTGCTGGTCACGCATTTCCCCGACCTGATGCCGCCGACGCTGGTCACCTGGGACGTCGCGGCGATGCGCGCGTTCCGCGCCCGGCACGGCGACATCATCGTCAAGCCCCTGTTCGGCAATGGCGGCGCGGGCGTGTTCCGCATCCGGGCGGACGACGAGAATTTCAACTCGCTGCTGGAGATGCACTTCGCCCGCTCGCGCGAGCCGCTGATGCTGCAGCGCTACGAGGCGGCGGTGCGCCGCGGCGACAAGCGCATCATCCTGATCGACGGCGAGGCGGTGGGCGCGCTCAACCGCGTGCCCGCCGCGGGCGAGGCGCGCAGCAACATGCATGTCGGCGGCCGGCCGGAAAAATCGACCCTGACGCCGCGCGAGCAGGAGATCTGCGCGCGCATCGGCCCGACGCTGCGCGAGCAGGGCATGATCTTCGTCGGCATCGACGTGATCGGCGACTGGCTGACGGAGATCAACGTCACCTCGCCGACCGGCATCCAGGAGATCGGGCGGTTCGACGGCACCGATCTCGCGACCGACATCATCATCGCCATCGAGAGGAAGCGGGCCGCCCGCGGCGCCTCGTAAGGCCGCCGGCCGCTTCTAGACGATGCGGGTGCGCACCGCACCCACGCCCTCGACCGTGCCTTCGAGCAGATCGCCGCGGACCACCGCGGCAACACCCTCGGGCGTGCCGGTGAAGATCAGATCGCCGGGTTCGAGGCGCACCAGCCTGGAGAGATAGGCGACCGTCTCCGCGACGCTCCAGATCAGCTTCGCGAGGTCCGAGCTCTGCCGGACCGTGCCGTTCACCCTGAGCTCGATGCGCCCGCGCATCGGATCGACCCGTGCCGCCGGAACCAGCGCGCCGATCGGCGCGGAGTGGTCGAAGCCCTTGCCCATGTCCCAGGGCTTGCCCTCTTTCTTCGCCTGGTTCTGCAGATCGCGCCGGGTCATGTCGAGCCCGGCGGCATAGCCCCAGACATGCGCGAGCGCATCGGCCTCGGCGATGTCCGCGCCGCCGCGCCCGATCGCCGCCACCAGCTCCATCTCGTGGTGCAGGTTCGAGGTCATCGTCGGATAGGGCATGTCCGCATCGCCGGTCACCACCGCGTCCGCCGGCTTGCAGAAGAAGAACGGGAGCTCGCGATCGGGATCGGCCCCCATCTCGCGCGCGTGCTCGGCGTAGTTGCGCCCGACGCAGAAGATGCGCCGCACCGGGAAGCGCCCGCCGCCCGCGACCGGGACCGACGCCACCGCCGGCGCCGGAATGACCAAGGATTCGCGATCCATCTTCTGCCTCCCCAACCGCGGGCCACGGCTACGCCCGGCGAGGGGGCCGAGGCAAGGGCCGCCGCCGCGACGAAACGCTGGCGCAGCACCGGGCAAGGCACTATCGTTTGCCCATGGGAGACGCGGGGTCGGCGGCTCGGACGATTTTGCGCCTGGCGCTGCTGGGCGGCACCGCGCTGGGCGCGGCCCTGCCCGCCTCCGCCCAGAGCGTGGCGCCAACGGTGCTGCCGACCGGCGGGCAGGTGATCGGCGGGGTGGCGACGATCGGGCGCAGCGGGAATGCGCTGACGATCGATCAGTCGACGGGCAACGCGGCGATCAACTGGCAGAGTTTTTCGGTCGGGTCGCAGGCCTCGGTGGGCTTTCATGTGCCGTCGGCGCAGGCGACGACGATCAACCGGGTGGTCGGGCCGGACCCGTCGGTGATCGCGGGGCGGATCACGTCGAACGGCAACGTGGTGATCGCGAACCAGTCGGGGATCGTGTTCACGCACGGGGCCGAGGTGGACGTGAACTCGCTGGTGGCGTCGGCGCCCGGGATCAGCGCGGCGAACGCGGCGGCGGGGCGGCTGGTGTTCGACCAGCCGCCGCGGCCCGGGGCGGCGGTGGTGAATGCGGGCAACATCACGCTGCGCGAGGCGGGGCTGGCGGCGCTGGTGGCGCCGGAGGTCGCCAACAGCGGGGTGATCGAGGCGAAGCTCGGGCGGGTGGTTCTGGCCGGGGCGTCGGCGGCGGTGGTGGATCTTTATGGCGACGGACTGCTGTCGCTCGACGTCACCAAGGAGGTGACGACCGCGCCTGGCGGCGGGCTGGCGCTGGTGACCAACAGCGGCACGATCCTGGCCCGCGGCGGCACGGTGCAGCTGACGGCCGCGGCGGTGGACGGGCTGGTGACGGACCTCGTCGATGCGGGCGGGCGGATCGCGGCGGGCACCGGCAGCATCGTGATCGCGGGCACCGGCGGCAATGTCGAGATCAGCGGCGACCTGACCGCGCGCGGCACGGCGGCGGGCAGCACGGGCGGCCGCATCGTGGCCAATGCCACGGGCAACGTCACGGTCGGCTCCGGCGCGGTGCTCGACGTCTCGGGCGCGGCCGGCGGCGGGGTGATCGCGGTCGGCACCAGCCTGGCGCGCGCCATCGGCGGCGAGTCGGTGGTGGCGCCGAGGGCGCAGTCGGTGACCGTCGAGGCGGGGGCGGCGCTGCATGCCGACGCGCTCGCCGCCGGCAATGGCGGGCGCGTGGCCGTGCTCGCCTCCGGGCTGACGGACTTCGCCGGCAGCATCTCCGCCCGCGGCGGCCCGCTGGGCGGCAACGGCGGCAGCGCCGAAATCTCGGGCAGCGTGCTGGCGGTCACCGGCCAGATAAACCTCGGCGCCGCGCTCGGACAGGCCGGCTCCATCCTCTTCGACCCCGGCAATGTGCTGATCCAGAGCGGCGGCAACGGCAGCGTCTCCAACAGCGAGACCTTCGGCGTGAATACCACGCTCGACCCCACGGCGATCGAGGCGCTCTCCGGCAACGTCACCATCAACGCCACCGGCAGCATCGACATCGAGAGCGGCTTCGCCAGCGGCCTCGGCACCACCATCGGCAATGTCACCCTGCAAGCCGCCGGCGACATCATCCTCAACGCCCAGTTGCTGGCGGCGGGGAACCAGATCGTGATGATCGCCGGCGACCCGGTCCTCGGCGGCACCGCCGGCAGCATCCTGATCGCCTCCCTGGGCGAGATCCTGCCGAACGTGAACGGCTATCTTTACGTCCCGCCGAGCCTGGTCGCGCTGCTGGCCGAAAACAACATCACCATCAACGGCTTCATCTCGACCCGGCAGATCGAGCTGCTGAGCATGACCAGCCAGGCCACGGCGGCCAACAGCGAATCCGTCTTCGTTGCCGGCGGCACCATCTCGCTCCCCGGCAACATTCCGGGTCCGATCCCATTCCCCACGCTCCCGCCGCCGCCGATCGTGGCGCCGCTCTGCCCGATCGGCGCCATCGCCTGCGTGGTGCCGCTGCCGTCCGACGCGATGCTGTTCGCCAGCCCGCTCATGGAGGCCGACGCCAGCTTCATCCTGCCCTTCCTGCTGGCGCCGCCGCAGAACGACGAGCTCGACATCACCTTCCCCTCGATCGCGCGCGAGGATTTCTAGCGCAGCCGCCGAGTGGTCGGCGCCGCACCGGCGCAGGCAGAACGGAGAGGGGTCGCTCCGGATTGCAGCTTTCCCAGAGCAGGAAATCCGGCCAGATAATTCTAGGGG
>JAJXSZ010000175.1 GCA_021784255.1 Pseudomonadota bacterium
GATGAACAGATAGGCGAGCCCGTGGTCGCGCTGAAGCCGTTGCAGCAACGTTACGATCTGCGCCTGCACCGACATGTCGAGCGCGCTGGTCGGCTCGTCGAGTACCACGAAGCTCGGGCTCAGCACCATCGCGCGCGCGATGGCGATGCGCTGGCGCTGCCCGCCGGAGAACTCGTGCGGGTAGCGATCGAGCGCATCGCCGCCGAGCCCCACCTCCTCCAGCACCGCGGCGACACGCTGCTCGCGCTGCGCGCGCGTCATCGCCGGCGCGTGCACGCCCAGCCCCTCGGCGACGATCTCGCCCACCGGCAGCCGCGGCGACAGGCTGCCGAACGGGTCCTGGAAGACGATCTGCATCCGCGCCCGCAGGCGCCGCATCGCCGGCGCGGGCAGGGTCAGCACGTCCTTGCCGGCGAAGGCCACATGCCCGCTCGCGGCGGCGAGGCGCAGCAGGGCGTAGCCGGCGGTCGATTTGCCCGAACCGCTCTCGCCCACCAGCGCCAGCGTCTCGCCCACCCGCAGCGAGAGCGAAATGCCATCGACGGCCCGCACCGCGCCCACCGCACGGCGCAGCACGCCGCGGCGGATCGGGAAATGCACCTTGAGCTCGCGCGCTTCGAGCAGCACCGGCGCATCCTCCGCGACCGGCGGCGGGCGGCCGCGCGGCTCCGCCTCGATCAGCGCGCGGGTGTAGGGATGTTGCGGTCGGGCAAAGATATCGGCGGTGCAGCCGGCCTCGACGATCGCCCCCTCCTTCATCACGCAGACGCGATCGGCGTGGCGGCGCACGATGGCGAGGTCGTGGGTGATGAGCAGCAGCGCCAGGCCGCGCGCGCGTTTCTCGGCGGCCAGCAGCGAGAGGATCTGCGCCTGGACGGAAACATCCAGCGCGGTGGTCGGCTCGTCGGCGATGAGCAGCGGCGGATCGTTGGCGAGCGCCATCGCGATCATCACGCGCTGCCGCTGCCCGCCGGAAAGCTGGTGCGGGCGCGCGTCGAGCCGGCTCTCGGCGTCGTGGAAGCCGACCTCGTCGAGCAGCGCGGCGGCGCGCCGGCGCGCGGCGGCCATGGAAATCGGCCGGTGCAGCCGCATCGCCTCGGCGATCTGCTTGCCGATGCGCGTGAGCGGATTGAGGCTGGTCATCGGCTCCTGGAAAATCATCCCGCCGACGCCGCCGCGCAGCCGGCGCAGCAGCTTCTCCGGCGCGCCGAGCGTCTCGGTGCCATCGAGCCGCACCCTGCCGCTCGCGACCGCGCCATGCGGCAGCAGGCCGAGCAGCGACAGCGCGGTCAGCGATTTGCCGGAGCCGCTCTCGCCGACGATGGCAAGCGTCTCGCCGCGATCGAGGCTGAAGGAGACGTCGCGCACCACCCGCCTCGGCCCGAACGCAACGCCGAGGCGCTCGACGGCCAGCAGCGTCACGACAGCGTCTTCCTCGGATCGAATGCGTCGCGCACCGCCTCGCCGATGAAGATCAGCAGCGCGAGCGTGGTGCCGAGGACGAGAAAGGCGGTGATGCCGAGCCACGGCGCCTGCAGGTTGTTCTTGCCCTGCGCCACCAGCTCGCCGAGCGAGGGCGAGCCGGGCGGCATGCCGAAGCCGAGGAAATCGAGGCTCGCCAGCAGCGTCACCGAGCCGGAGAGATTGAACGGCAGGAAGGTCAGGGTCGCGACCATCGCGTTGGGCAGGATGTGGCGCCACATCACCGCGATGTCGCCGACGCCGAGCGCCTTGGCGGCGCGCACGTATTCGAGGTTGCGCCCGCGCAGGAACTCGGCGCGCACCACGCCGGTCAGGCTCATCCACTGGAACAGGAGCAGAAAGATCAGCAGCGTCCAGAACCCGGGCGTGATGATCGAGCCCAGGATGATGAGCAGGTAGAGCTGCGGCATGCCGGACCAGATCTCGATGAAGCGCTGGAACAGCAGATCCGTAAGCCCGCCGCGATAGCCCTGGATGGCGCCGGCGGCGATGCCGACCACCGAGGAGACGAAGGTGAGCGCGAAGCCGAACAGGATCGAGATGCGAAACCCGTAGATCACCCGCGCGAGCACGTCGCGCGCCTGGTCGTCGGTGCCGAGCGGGTTGCGCCAGGTCGGCGGCGAGGGCGCGGGCGAGGGGAGGTTCTTGACGATCGTGTCGTATCGATAACGGATCGGCGGCCAGACGATCCAGCCATGCGCCTCGATCGCGTGGACCACCGCGGGGTCGGTGAAATCCGCCTCGGTCGGCAGGAAGTCGGGGCCGAAACGATCCTCGCTCACGCCGTGCAGAACCGGAAACATCAAGGTGCCGCGATAGTCGACGACGAGCGGGCGGTCGTTGGCGATGAGCTCGGCGAACAGGCTGATGACGAAGAGCGCGGTGAAGATGATGAGCGACCAGTAGCCGCGCCGGTTGGCACGAAACAGCGCGACGCGGCGGCGGGTGATCGGCGAGAGCGTCATGCCGGCGGCGCGACGACGCCGCCCCATCCCGCCGCCCGCCGCATCGGCGCGCCCAGCATGGCCCCGGCGCTCATGACCGCGTCTCGAAATCGATGCGCGGGTCGACGACGGTGTAGAGCAGGTCGCCCACGATCTGCATCGCCAGGCTGACCAGCGTGTAGACCCAGAGCGTGCCGAACATCACCGGATAATCGCGCTGCAGCGCCGCCTCGTAGCCGAGCAGGCCGAGCCCGTTGAGCGAGAAGACGATCTCGATCAGCAGCTGCGAGGTGAACAGAATGCCGATGAAGGCGGAGGGGAAGCCGGCGACGATCAGCAGCATCGCGTTGCGGAACACGTGACCATAGAGCACGCGCGCGGGTGCTGCCCCCTTGGCGCGCGCGGTCATCACGTATTGCTTGCCGATCTCCTCGATGAAGCAGTTCTTGGTGAGCAGCGTCAGGGTCGCGAAGCCGCCGACGACGATGGCAATCGACGCCAGCACCATGTGCCAGAGATAGTCGAGCGCGCGCGCGGCGAAGCTCCAGTGGGAGGCGCCCTCGCTCGCCAGCCCGCGCAACGGAAAGATCTCGAGGAAGCTGCCGCCGGCAAACAGCACGACGAGCAGGATCGCGAACAGGAAGCCGGGCACGGCGTAGCCCACCAGGATCGCCGCCGAGGACAGCACGTCGAAGCGGCTGCCGTCGCGCACCGCCTTGGCGATGCCGAGCGGAATCGACACCGCATAGATGATCAGTGTCGACCACAGGCCGAGCGAGATCGAGACCGGCAGCCGCTCCTCGATCAGTTGCAGAACCGATTTGTCGCGAAAGAAGCTCTTGCCGAGATCGAAGGTGAGGTAGCCCTTCACCATCAGCAGGAAGCGTTCGAGCGGCGGCTTGTCGAAGCCGAACATGCGGCGGATGTCGGCGACCAGATGCGGATCGAGCCCGCGCTCGCCGCGGTAGATTCCGCCGCTGCCGCTCGGCGCCTCCGAGCCGGCGGCGCCGAGGGTTCCCATCACGTTGGCGTGGCCCTTGAGCTGGGCGAGCATCATCTCGACCGGGCCGCCCGGCGCGAGCTGCACGATGGCGAAATTGATGGCGATGATGCCGAACAGGGTCGGGACCATCAGCGCCAGGCGGCGGATCAGATAAGCGCCCATCGGGGCGTCAGCGGCGCCGTTTCGCGGCCAGCGCGGCGGCGCGGGCCGGGTCTTCCCACCAGGCATTGATCTCGACCCCGGTGCGCACCGGCGGCGCGGGATGGCCGAGCTTGTCCCACCAGGCCGCCCACACTTTGTCGAGATACCAGTTCGGCACCATGTACCAGCCCCGGAGCAGGACGCGGTCGAGCGAACGCGCCGCGGTGACGAGGCGGGCGCGGTCGGGCGCGGTCACGATGTCGTGCACCAGCGCGTCCACCGCGGGACTGCACACGCCCATCAGGTTGCCGCTGCCGATCTGCCTGGCGCTGGCGCAGCTCCAGTCGTCGAGCTGCTCGTTGCCGGGGCTGTCGGATTGCGGGATCACCGTGATCGTCATGTCGTAATCGAAATTGTTCATCCGCTCCTGATATTGCGCGGGATCGACGATGCGCACGCGCGCCTCGATGCCCAGATGCGAAAGCTGGGTCGCGTAGGGCACCAGCACCCGCTGGAACACCGGCGCGTCGGCCAGGATCTCGAAACGCATCGGCTGGCCCGCGGCGTTGACCAGCTTGCGGTCGTGCACGTGCCAGCCCGCCGCCTCGAGCAGCCGCAGCGCCGCGCGCAGCTCGGGCAGGTCGTTGCCGGAGGCGTCGGTGACGGGCAGCGTGAACGGCCGGTCGAAGACGGCGGCGGGCAGGATCGCCTTCCACGGGTCGAGCAGCTTGCGCTCGGCCGGCGAGGGCAGGCCGGAGGAGGCGAACTCGCTGCCCTGGAAATAGCTCGTGGTGCGACGGTAGAGCCCGTAGAACAGTGTCTTGTTGGTCCACTGGAAATCGAAGGCGAGCGCCATCGCCTCGCGCACGCGCGGATCGGCGAAGATGGGCCGGCGCGTGTTCATCGCGAAACCCTGCATGCCGACCGGCAGGTGCATGGGGAAGGCGCGTTTCTTCACCAGCCCCTGGCGCAGCGCGGGGAAGTCGTAGCCGGTGGCCCAGGTCTTCGATATGTTCTCGCGGCGGAACGTGATCTGCCCGGCCTTGAACGCCTCGAAGGCGACCGTCGGATCGCGGAAGAACTCGGTGCGGCGGCGGTCGAAATTGTACAGCCCCTTGCCCGTCGGCCGGTCCTTCGCCCACCAGTTGCGCACCCGTGAGAGCACCAGGGTACGGCCGAAATCCGCCTTCTCGACCCGGTAGGGACCCGAGCCGAGCGGCGCCTCGGTGAGCGGCGCGGCGAAATCGCGCCCCGCCCACCAGTGCATCGGCAGCACCGGCATCTGCCCCAGGATCGCCGGCAGCTCGCGATTGCGGGCGGTGCGGAACAGGAACGTCACCGTCTTCGGCCCGTCCACACGCACCGATGCGACATCGGCATAATATTGCCGGTAGAACGGCTTGCCTTTGGTGAGCAGCGTGCTGAAGGTCCAGGCCACGTCCGCCGCCGTCACCGGCGTGCCGTCGTTGAAGCGCGCCGCGTCGCGCAGCACGAAGGTCGCGGACCGGTGGTCCGGCGCCACCGTCATCGAGCGGGCGAGATGCGCGTAGGAGACGTCGGCCTCATCGGGATCGGGCGCGAGCAGGCTGTCCCAGACGAGCGAGACGTCGTCGGGCGCGGTGCCGCGGACGATGAACGGATTGAGGCTGTCGAAGGAGCCGATCGCGGCAAGCACGATCTCGCCGCCCTTCGGCGCGGCGGGGTTGACGTAGGGGAAATGGTCGAAGTCGGGCGGCAGCGCGGGCTTGCCGAGCAGCGCATAGCCCGGCGTGGGCGAGGCGGCCCGTGCCCGCGGCGCCAGTGCCGGGGCCGCCACCAGGCTCACCGCCGCCGCGAGCGCCATGCTGGCCGCGAATCTGCTCACACTGGTCTCCCGCTCCCCGGTGGCGACCTAGGGATACCGCCCGGCGTCGCGGGTCAAGAGAGCGGCGCGGACAGGGGTTCGTCCCGGCGTCATCCGGCGAGGCAGGCGGCGGCCGCCTCGAGCAGCGCAGGGTCGCCCACCGCCAGCGCGTCGCCGGCGGATTCCGCGGTCAGCCGGCGCCCGGACCAGTCGCGCAGCAGGCCGCCCGCGCCCTCGATCACCGGACCGAGCGCCGCCCAGTCCCAGAGCTTGAGGTCGCGCTCGGCGATGACGTCGATCTGCCCCAGCGCCAGGAGGCCGAAGCCGTAACAATCGCCGCCCCAGGTGACGCGCCGCGCCGCGGCGGCAAGGCGGGCGAAGCGCGGCGCCGCGTCGCCCAGCATCTCGGGCGAGGTGCAGGAGAGCTCCGCCGCGGCGAGGCTGGCGCAGCGCCGGGTGCCGACGCGCCCCGCCGGGCCGCGGAAACGGGTGCGTTCGCCCGCGACCCCGACCCAGCGCTCGCCGGTGATCGGCTGGTCGATCACGCCCAGCACCGGCTCGCCCTCCTCGAGCAGCGCGATCAGCGTGCCGAAGAGCGGCCGGCCGGTGATGAAGGCACGGGTGCCGTCGATCGGGTCGAGCACCCAGCGCAGGCCGGCGCCGGGGCGGTCGAGTCCGAACTCCTCGCCCATCACCCCCGCCTGCGGCGTGCGTTCGGCGAGCAGCGCGCGCATCGCCTGTTCGGCGGCGCGGTCGGCGATGGTCACGGGGCTGGCGTCGCCCTTGATCTCGGCGGCGATGTCGGCGCGGAACAGCGGGCGAATGACGGCGCCGGCGACATCCGCCGCGGCCTCCGCGATGGCGGCCAGCGCCGCAAGCCGGCCGGCATCCATCACCGCCTCGTCACTTCGGCAGCGGCGCGGGCGTGTCGGCCAGGGTGCGCAGATAGGCGACGACGTCGGCGCGCTGCTGCTCGTTGCTGATGCCGGCGAAGGCCATGTGCGTCCCCGGCACTTCCTTCATCGGCGCGGCGAGCCAGGTGCTGAGGGCGTCATAGGTCCAGGTGCCGGTCATCTTGGCCTTGAACGGGGCGCTGTAGGCAAAGCCCGGCGCGGCGGCCTGTTTGCGGCCGACGATGTCCCAGAGATTGGGCCCGACCAGCGCCTTGCCGCCCTTGTTCAGGGTATGGCAGGCGGCGCAGATGCCATGCACCACGCCGGCGCCCTTGCTCGGGTCGGCCTTGGCGACCAGCGCGCCGAAACCGGCCGCGCCGGCTGAAGATTT
>JAJXSZ010000176.1 GCA_021784255.1 Pseudomonadota bacterium
CAAAGCGCCGATCCGCACCTTGACCTGTGTCAACGGCGCGGGAAGCCGGGCGGCCAGGAAACCGCCCGCCGGCGCTCCGACCTTCCCACGTGGCAAGCTCGCGTTTCCCGGTTACATTACGATACCGAGACCATCCTGCGCTGTCGCGTGCCCCGCCCGCGGCAGCTCAGGCGGATGCCGCGAGTGCCTCAAGCGCCGCGACCACCGCCTCCGGCGCCTCGCGAGGCAGGAAATGCCCGACGCCGTCGAGGACACGCGCGCCGCGCAGATCGCCGAACCGGGGCGCATGCGCGCCGGCCGGCGCCGGCGGTCGCACGCCGTCCGCCGCCCCCTCCAGCACGATCGCCGGCACATCGATGCGCGGCCGCTGCGCGAGGCTTGCCTCGATGGCCGCGTGCGCGGGATCGCCGTCGGCCCATCCGTATCGAACGCGGTACGAATGGATCACCACCGCGACATGATCCGGGTTGTCGAAGCTCCTCGCGGTCGCGGCAAACGTCACGTCATCGAAATGATAATGCGGCGACCAGAGGCGCCACAGCAGGCGCGCCAGCGCCGCCCGGTTGGCGCGCAGACCGGCCTCGCCGCGCGGCGTGCAGAAATACCACTGGTACCAGTAGCGCTGCTCCTGCTCGGGTGCGGCGGGCATGATGTCGGCGGCGACGTCGTGCAGGTTGTAGCCACCCACCGTGACCAGGCCCCGCACCCGCTCGGGCCACAGCGCCGCGACCACGCAGCAGGCCCGCCCGCCCCAGTCATAGCCCGCGAGCAGCGCCCGCGGGATGGCCAGCGCATCGAGTAGCGCCAAGAGGTCGGCGCCGAGCGCCGCCTGCGCGCCCGAGCGCGGCGTGGCGGCGTCGAGGAAGCGCGTCGGTCCATAGCCGCGCAGATACGGCACGATGACGCGAAACCCGCGCCGCGCCAGCGCCGGCGCCACGCCGTCCCAGGCATGGATGTCGTCCGGATAGCCATGCAGCAGCAGCACCGGGGCGCCATCCGCCGGGCCATGCTCGACATAGGCGGTCTCGAGCTGCCCGGCGCGGACGCGGCGCATCGCCGGCGCCGCTTACTGGCTCGCCGCCTGCTTCTGCATCGCCTCGATCAGCGTGCCGATGTTGTTGTTGTTGCGCGCGATGAAACTGGCGTAGTCGCTCTGCTGCGTCAGCCGCAGCGACGTTCCCTCGGCGATCACGTCCTCGATCTTCGGCGCCCCGTCCACCTGGTCGATCAGCCACTCCACCTTGGTCGGCGCGCTGTTGGGGCGCGTGACCGTGGTGTAGACGAGGGTCCCGCCATCGCGCGCGAGCGACTTGTCGATGCTGAAGCTCACGCCCTGGTAGTCGCCGAGATGTCCGGTGACCGAGCGCATCAGCACGCCGTGGAACAATTGCATGTAGGTCGCGAGCTGCTGCGGCGTCGCCAGGCGGACGAAGCGCCCGAGGCAGAACCGCGCGATCCCCGTCACGTCCACGCTCTGGTCGATCAGCGCCTGCAGCTTCGCCTGCTTCGCGGCGGTAGCACCGGGGCCGTTGACCACGGCGACGAGCTGCTCGCCCAGCGACTTCAGGAAAGCCGTGTCGGAGGCGGTGCTGGCGCGTGCCGGCAGCGGCAGCGCGGCGGGCGCTGCGGCGGCCACGGCGAGGCTGGCCGTGAGCAGGTTGCGGCGTGTGGTGGCGGCCAAGGCGGATCTCCCGAGCTGTTTGCGCCTGCGATTACTTCGCCGGTTGTGGATACCAGGCGGGAACGCTGGCTGGCGCGTCGTGGCGGGCGTCGCGGATCTGCGACTCCCGGTGCTGGCGGTAGAGGCTGCGCAGCGTCGCATAGGGGTCGAGTGCCTGCGCCTTGATCTTGTCGAGGTCGGACAGGAAGCGCGCGCGGGTGTCGACCGCGGTCAGCCCCATGCGGGCATAGCCGAAATCCTGCATCGCGTAGCCCTTGCCGAACCAGGTGAACGGGCTGAGCGCATAGTCGCCGCCGAAGCCCAGCACGTCGCGCGGCGAGGACGGTCCCAGCACCGGCAGGTACAGATAGGGCCCCGCGGGCATGCCCCAGACGCCGAGCGTGATGCCGAAATCGGCAGCATGCGCCGGATAGCCAACCCCGCTCGCCACGTCGAAGATGCCGACCAGCCCGATCGTGGTGTTGATCAGGCCGCGCATCAGCGTATCGCCCGCGCGTCGCGGGTTGCCTTCGAGCATGTCGTTCGCCAGCACCACGGGTGTGTCGAGGTTGGCGAGCACGTTATGCACGCGATCCTGGAAGAATTGCGGCGTGCCGTAGTGGTAGGCGAGCGCGAACGGGCGCATCAGCACCGTGTCGAGCGCGTCGTTCACGACATAGAAGACGCGGTTGGTCGGCTCCAGCGGGTCGTTGGTCTGCTGGTAATAGGCGCGCGCCGCCGGATCCTTGGGCACGGTCGCGCAGCCGGCGAGCACCAGCAGCAGCGTGGCGGCGGCGAGAAGGCGACGTGCGGCGGGCATCGGCGGCATGGTCCTCTTCACTCGTGGGGCTCGTAACATGGCGGCGATCGCGCGGCTAGGAAAGTCAACGACCGCGGGGCATCGGCCGGATGGTTGACCAGGACGCCGCACGCCGCGATGAAGGTGCCATGGACCGGAAGACATCTGATCGCGCACCGGAGCGGGCGGCGTCCCTTCGCCCTTCGGCGACCCGCCCGACGCTGGAACGCTGGCTCACCGGCCCGCGCTTCGGCGGCCTGCCGGCGCGCGGGGCGGAGCAGCCGGCGCCGCTGCTTTCGTTCGAGTTTTTTCCCCCGCGCACCGAGGCGCTGGAGACCCAGCTCTGGGCCTGCATCCGCCGGCTGGAAACGCTCGCCCCGCGCTTCGTCTCCGTCACCTACGGCGCCGGCGGCAGCACCCAGGCGCGCACCCATGCGACCGTCGCGCGCATCGTCCGCGAAACGCGCCTGACCCCCGCGGCGCATCTCACCTGCGTCGGCGCCACGCGCGAGGAGGTGGACCAGGTCGCGCGCGATTACTGGCAGGCCGGCGTCCGCCACGTCGTTGCCCTGCGCGGCGACGTGCCCGGTGGCGGCGCCTATGCGCCGCATCCCGGCGGCTACGCCTACGCCATGGACCTCGTCGGCGGGCTGCGCCGTGTCGCCGATTTCGAAATTTCCGTCGCCGCCTACCCGGACGTGCATCCCGCCGCCGCGAGCCCCGGCGCCGATCTCGACAACCTCAAGCGCAAGCTCGACGCCGGGGCGACGCGCGCGATCACCAATTTCTTCTTCGACGCCGCGACCTATCTGCGCTTCCTCGACCGCGCGCTCGCCGCCGGCATCACCGCGCCGATCGTCCCCGGCATCATGCCGGTCACCAATTTCGTGCAGATGCGCAAATTCGCCGCCACCAACGGCATCGCCGTGCCGGACTGGCTTGCCCACCTGTTCGACGGGCTGGAGGAGGACGCCGAGACGCGCCGCATGGTCGCGGCCGTCGTCGCGGCGGAGCAGGTGCGTCTGCTGCAGGCCAACGGCATCGATGAATTCCACTTCTACACCCTCAACCGCGCCGACCTCGCCTACGCCATCGCCCATATCCTGGGCGTGCGACCCGCCGCCGGGCTTTAGCCCTCGCGCAACACCATCCGGTAAACCGGGCGCAGCAGGAACGGGCTGAGGAACAGCGGGAACTGGCACAGCGCAAAGAACAGCGCCAGCCGCGGGTCCGCTGCCGCCGGCAGCACCGCCAGGTAGAGCGCCATGTTGCGGTTGCCGCTCATCAGCCCCGCCGACGCCGCCTCACGCAGGCCGGCGACGAGGAACACCAGCGTGGTCAGCAGGTTGAGCCCGAACGCGGCGGCGAACGCCGCCACTGCCGCCTGTGCCACCCAGAGCGGGTCGGCGAGCAGCCTGGCGGTCAGCCCGTCCATCACCGCGAAGCCGTAGAAAACCAGCACCCACACGACGGCGCCATCGACGGCAGGCCCAAGCGGCGCCAGCCGCTCGGGCCCGAGCCCCCAACGCAGCAGCAACGACAGCACCAGCGGCAGCAGCACCACGAAGGCCAGCCGCAGCGCGAAGGCATAGAGCCCGAGATGCAGCCCCACGCCCCCGAGCGCCAGCGCCAGCGGCGGCGCCGACAGCGGCAGCAGCAGCGTCGTCGTCAGGGTCCCGAGCAGCGTCAGCTCCGGATCCAGACCGACCAGCCGCGCGAACGCCGCCCCGGAGGTCGCCCCGCATCCCGTCGCGAACACCACTACCCCCGCCCTGACCCCCGCATCGAGCGGCAGCACGCGCACCACCAGCGCCGCCACCAGCGGGGCGACCAGCAACTGCACCGCGGTGATCGCGGCGAGCAGCACCGGCTGGCGCAGCCGCCGCAGCGCCGCCGCCACGTCCACGCGCAGCAGCACCAGCGTCATCAGGATCACGACGTTGGTCGAGATGAACCAGTGGAACACATGCGCGAGCGGCGGCACCAGCAGCCCGCCGAAGATGCCGAGCGCCAGCAGCGTCGTGCCGTGCCGTGCCGCCCAGGTGAAGGGACGCAGCGCCAGCGGCCCGGGATTCGCGCCATGAGCAGCCACTGACTATCTTTCCCGCATGCGAATCATCACGGACGAACCATGGGCGACTATCTCGCGAAGCTGAATCCCGAGCAGCGCGAGGCGGTCGAGACGCTGGACGGGCCCTTGCTGGTACTGGCTGGCGCCGGGACCGGCAAGACGCGCGTGCTGACCACCCGCTTCGCCCATCTGCTGCTGACGCGCCGCGCCTTCCCCGGCCAGGTCCTCGCCGTCACCTTTACCAACAAGGCGGCGCGGGAAATGCGCGAGCGCGTCGCCGCCTTGCTTGGCGAGCCGGTCGAGGGCCTCTGGCTCGGCACCTTCCATGCCCTGGCGGCGCGCATGCTGCGCAGCCATGCCGAACTCGCCGGCCGCAAGCCCGGCTTCACCATCCTCGACACCGACGACCAGTTGCGCCTGCTCAAGCAGGTCATGCAGGCCGAGGGGCTGGACACCAAGCGCTTCCCCGCGCCGGTCCTGATGGGCATCATCCAGCGCTGGAAGGACCGCGGCCTGCTGCCCGAGCGCGTTTCGGCGGCGGAGGATTCCGAGTTCGCCTCCGGGCGCGCGCGCGCCCTCTACGCGCTCTACCAGCAGCGCCTCGGCGCGGTGAACGCGGTCGATTTCGGCGACCTGCTGCTGCTCGCGACCGAGCTGCTGCGCACCCACCCCGACATCCTCGCCCGCTATCACCGCCAGTTCCGCTACATCCTGGTCGACGAGTACCAGGACACCAACCTGGTGCAGTATCTGTGGCTGCGCCTGCTCGCCCAGGGCCACCGCAACATCTGCTGCGTCGGCGACGACGACCAGTCGATCTATTCCTGGCGCGGCGCGGAGATCGAGAACATCCTGCGCTTCGAGCGCGACTTCGAGGGCGCGCGGGTGGTCCGCCTGGAACGCAATTACCGCTCGACGGTGCCGATCCTCGCTGCCGCCTCCGGCCTCATCGCCCACAACGAGGGCCGCCTCGGCAAGACGCTGCGCAGCGGCCTCGGCGACGCCGCGGGCGAGAAGATTTCCGTCGTTGCGCTGTGGGATTCCGACGAGGAGGCGCGGATGGTCGGCGGCCGCATCGAGGCGCTGCGCGCCGCCGGCCATGCGCTCGCCGAGATCGCGATCCTGGTGCGCGCCGGCTTCCAGACCCGCGCCTTCGAGGAACGCCTGATCACCCTCGGCGTCCCGTACCGCATCATCGGCGGCCTGCGCTTCTACGAGCGGGCCGAGATCCGCGATGCCATCGCCTATGCGCGTCTTCTGGTGCAGCCCGCCGACGACCTCGCGTTCGAGCGGATCGTCAACACTCCGAAACGAGGCGTCGGCGAGGGGGCGCTGCGCAGCATCACCCAGCGCGCCCGCGCCGACGCCGTGCCGCTGGCGGAGGCGGCGCACCGGCTGGTGGTCGACGGCGGCCTGCGCGGCAAGCTGCGCGACGCGCTGCGCGAACTGCTTGCGGGCTTCGACGCCTGGCGCGCGATGTTGCCGCGAGAAGGTCATGTGGTGACGATGCAGACCGTGCTCGACGCCAGCGGCTATAGCGCCATGTGGCAGGCCGACAGCTCGCCCGAGGCGCCGGGCCGACTCGAGAACCTCAAGGAGTTCATTCGCGCGCTGGCGGATTTCGATACGCTGCCCGCCTTCCTCGACCACGTTTCGCTGGTGATGGAGAACGAGGAGAACGCTGCGGACGACCGCGTCAACCTGATGACCCTGCATGCCGCCAAGGGGCTCGAATTCGACACCGTCTTCCTGCCCGGCTGGGAGGACGGCATCTTCCCGAGCCAGCGCACCATGGACGAAAGCGGTAGCAAGGGCCTCGAGGAGGAGCGTCGCCTCGCCTATGTCGGGCTGACGCGCGCGCGCCGGCGCGCCATCGTCTCGCACGCCGCCAACCGGCGCATCTATGCCAACTGGCAGGTCTCGATGCCGAGCCGCTTCCTCGACGAGCTGCCCGAGGAACACGTGTCGCTGGAAGGCCGCCATGAAGGCCGTCAGGAGGGCCGCGCCCAGGCGCCGGGCTTCCCCCTCCTCGCGCGCGCGCGCCAGCCTGCGGCGTGGGAGGCTTCGCCACGCCCGCGGCGCGAGGACAGCATTCCGGTCGGCAGCCGTGTCTTTCACGAGAAATTCGGTTACGGCACCGTCACGGCCGCCGAGGACGACCGGC
>JAJXSZ010000177.1 GCA_021784255.1 Pseudomonadota bacterium
TCTCGCTGTCTCCAGCATGGTGGCCGCGGTGCGCGACGGTACCCCGTTCCCCGACCTCGCGAGCGAGGCGGCGATCCGGGCGGCGGTGCTCGCGGCGCCGCGCACCGGCTATTCGACCGGCCCGAGCGGCGAGCACCTGCTGCGCCTGATCGAGCGATGGGGGATGCGCGAGCAACTCGGCGAGCGCCTGGTGCAGGCGCCGCCCGGCGTTCCGGTCGGCCGCCTGCTCATCGAGGGGAAGGTCGATCTCGCCGTGCAGCAGCGCAGTGAGCTGATGAACCTGCCGGGGGTCGCGATCGTGGGACCGCTGCCGCCGCCGATCGGGGCGGACACCGTGTTCGTCGCCGGTATTGCGCGCGCCGCCACGCGGGCGCAGGCGGCGCGACGCGTGATCGCCTTCATGACCTCACCCGCCGCGGCGGACGCCAAACGGCGCAACGGGCTGCAACCGGCCTGACACGAGGGCGATGCCTGGGACTCGGTGAGACGGGGTCGGTGCGGTGGGGTCGGTGAGGCGGGGTCGATGAGGCGGGGCGGGCCGTGCCGCCGGTTGCGAGATCGACTGGGCGAACGGAGGAACCCGGGGCCCACTCCGGTGAAGCCGGTGCGATGCCGGTGATCGCGGGCCCGACGGCGGCCCCGTTCGAGTCGCCCGGCCGCGCGGAATTCCGGCCGGCGCGGCGCCTGGTCCGCCCGGCACTTGCCCATCGGGCAGGCGCGGCCCGACAATGGCCTATGAACGCTCCCGCCGGCCGGGGGAGGGCGCGCGAGGGGGAAGCCTTCGCGGCGCTGGATCTCGGCACCAACAATTGCCGCCTGCTGGTCGGCGCTGCCTCCCGCGGCGGCTTTCGCATCGTTGAGTCGTTCTCGCGCACGGTCCGCCTCGGCGAGGGCCTGGCGGCGCATGGAAGGCTGGCGGAGCCGGCGATGGACCGCGCGCTCGAGGCGCTGCGCACCTGTGCCGAGCGCCTTGCCCGCCGCCAACCGCGCGCGGTCCGCGCGATCGCCACCGAGGCCTGCCGCCAGGCGGAGAATGGCCCCGCCTTCATCGCCCGCGTGCGCGCCGAGACCGGGCTCGCCTTTCGCATCATCTCGCCGCGCGAGGAAGCGGAGCTCGCTGTCGAGAGCTGCGTGCCGCTGCTGCAGGGCGGAGCCCGCCGCGTGCTGCTGTTCGACATCGGCGGCGGCTCGACGGAGCTTGCCTGGGTCCGCCTCGGTGGCGAACGGCCGGCCTTCCTCGGAACGCTGTCGCTGCCCTGGGGGGTGGTCTCGCTGGCCGAACATTTCGGCGCCGCCGCCAATACCGAGGCGGGGTTCGTCGCCATGCAGGAGACCGTCGCCGACCGGCTGCGCGGCTTCGAGGAGGTGCATCGCATCGGCCAGGAGATCCGCCAGGGGGGCGTGCGCCTGCTCGGCACCTCCGGGACGGTGACGACGCTCGCGGCGCTGGCCCTCGGCCTCTCGCGCTATTCCCGCCATGCGGTCGATGGCGCGGTGCTGAGCGCGGGGCAGGTGGAGCGGGCCCTGGCCGAGATCCGCGCGCTCGGTCCCGCGGGGCTCGCGCAGCACCCGTGCATCGGGGCGGATCGCGCCGAGTTCGTGCTGCCAGGCTGCGCCGCCTTCGCGGCCATCCGCGGCGTCTGGCCCGCCCCGGAACTCATCGTCGCCGATCGCGGCCTGCGCGAGGGGCTGCTGATGCGCATGATCCGCGAGGCCAGGCAACGCTGACATGACGAAGCCGCCCCGATCGCCCTCGTCGAAGCCGCCGGCCGGCCGCGGCCTTGCCGTCAGCGTGCACAGCGCCGGCAAACGCAGCGTCTCCAGCGCCCGCTGGCTGGCGCGCCAGCTCAACGACCCCTATGTCGCCGCGGCGAAACAGGCGGGCTGGCGTTCCCGCGCGGCGTTCAAGCTGCTCGAACTCGATGCGCGTTTCCACCTGCTGCGCCGCGGCCAGCGCGTGCTCGACCTCGGCGCGGCGCCTGGTGGCTGGTCGCAAGTCGCGCTGCGCGCCGGCGCGCACGTGGTGGCGCTCGACCTGCTGCCGATCGAGCCGCTCGCCGGCGCCGTGTTCGTCCAGGGCGACATGGAGGACCCGGCGATGCCGGCGCGCCTCGCAGCGCTGCTCGGGGGCGGCGCCGACCTCGTGCTCTCCGACATGGCCCCCAACACCACCGGCCACAGCGCCACCGATCATGTGCGCATCGTCGCCCTGGCGGAGAACGCCGCCGCCTTCGCGACCGAGGTGCTGGCGCCGGGTGGCGGCTTTGTCTGCAAGGTGTTCCAGGGCGGCGCCGAGGCGGCGCTGCTCGCCATGCTGAAGCGTCGCTTCACCAGCGTCCGCCACGCCAAGCCGCCGGCGAGCCGCAAGGAGAGCGCCGAGCTCTATGTCGTCGCCCAGGGTTGCCGCCCCGGTTAGCGGTCTCGCCCGACCCGCGCCGCGCCGGCAGGGCTGTGTCACGGCGGCGCCGCTTGCATCGGCGGGGCCATCGCCCTAAGGGGGGCCGCCAAGGCTGCGGAAAGGTCGCGCCATGGCGCCTCAAGACAATTCGGTTCCCGAGCGCGGTTCGCGTGCTCCTTCGCGGGTGCAGGTCGAGGAGGCCTTTGCCTTCGACGACGTGCTGATGGTCCCTGGCTATTCCCAGGTGCTGCCGGCCGACACCGACACCGCGACCAGGCTCACCCGGCGCATCTCGCTCACCATCCCGCTGCTGTCCTCGGCGATGGACACGGTCACGGAATCGGCGATGGCGATCGCGCTCGCGCAGCACGGCGGCATCGGCGTGATCCACAAGAACCTGGAGCCCGAGGAGCAGGCCGACCAGGTGCGTCGGGTGAAGAAGTTCGAATCCGGGATGGTCGTCAACCCGCTCACCATCCACCCCGACCAGTCGCTCGCCGAGGCCCAGGCGCTGATGGCCGGGCACCGCATCAGCGGCGTGCCGGTGGTCGAGCGCGGCTCGGGGCGCCTGGTCGGCATCCTCACCCATCGCGACGTGCGCTTCGCCACCGACCCCGCGCTCAAGGTCTACGAGCTGATGACGCGCGAGAACCTGATCACCGTGCCCGCCGACGTGGACCGCGAGGAGGCGCGCCGGCTGCTGCATCGCCACCGCATCGAGAAGCTGCTGGTGGTGGACGAGAATTACCGCTGCACCGGCCTCATCACGGTCAAGGACATGGACAAGGCGGAGATGCATCCGCTCGCCAACAAGGACGAGCTGGGCCGGCTGCGCGTCGCCGCCGCGACCGGCGTCGGCGAGGACGGCTATCGCCGCACCCAGGCGCTGATCGCCGCCGAGGTCGATGTGATCGTGGTCGATACCGCGCACGGCCATTCCGCGGGCGTGCTGCGCGCCGTCGAGCGCATCAAGCAGCTCTCCAACAACGTGCAGGTGGTCGCCGGCAATGTCGCGACGCCGGAAGGCGCCGAGGCGCTGATCGCTGCCGGCGCGGACGCGGTCAAGATCGGCATCGGTCCCGGCAGCATCTGCACCACGCGCATTGTCGCCGGGGTCGGCGTGCCGCAGTTCACCGCCGTCGCCGAGACCGCCGCCGCCTGCCACGACCACGACATTCCGGCGATCGCCGATGGCGGCATCCGCAACTCCGGCGACATCGTCAAGGCGATCGGCGCCGGCGCCGACTGCGTCATGGTCGGCAGCCTGCTCGCCGGCACCGACGAGGCGCCGGGCGAGGTGTTCCTGTTCCAGGGCCGGTCCTACAAATCCTATCGTGGCATGGGCAGCCTCGGCGCCATGGCGCGCGGCTCGGCGGATCGCTATTTCCAGCAGGACGTGAAGGACACGCTGAAGCTGGTGCCGGAGGGGATCGAGGGCCGCGTCGCCTACAAGGGACCGGCCTCGGCGGTGCTCCACCAGCTCGTCGGCGGGCTGCGTGCAGGCATGGGATATACCGGCGCGCACACGATCGCGGAGCTGCACGAGAAGGCCCGCTTCCGCCGCATCACCGGCGCCGGTCTGCGCGAGAGCCACGTGCACGATGTGGCGATCACGCGCGAGGCGCCGAACTACCGCCACGAAGGGTGACCCCTTCGGCGCGCGTGCAGGGCGCGATCGACCTGCTGGCGGCCGTCGCAACCTGGGAGAAGCCGGCGGACGCCGTCGCCAATGCCTGGTTCCGCGACCGCCGCTTCATCGGCAGCGGCGACCGGCGCGAGATCTCGGCGCGCGTCTGGAACATCATCCGCGACTGGCGCAAGCTCACCTGGCGGCTGCGCAGCGACGACGCGCGGCTGCTCATCGCCGCGGCGATGCTGCTCGAGGGCGCGACGCTCGCGCGCGTCGAGGCGCTCTACGACGGCGCTGCCCATTCGCCGCGCCCGCTAGAGGATGGCGAGCGCGCGGCGCTGCGCCCGCTCGAGGGGGCGAGCCGACTGCATCCGCGCATGCCCGACGACGTGCGCCTAGA
Source organism: Pseudomonadota bacterium (assembly GCA_021784255.1). Lineage (GTDB taxonomy): Bacteria > Pseudomonadota > Alphaproteobacteria > Acetobacterales > Acetobacteraceae > JAJXXT01. Next base: position 4,429 of record JAJXSZ010000177.1, read on the forward strand.
AGTGCCGGCGTGGATCCTGCCGCGGCTGCGCGACCGTTTTGGTGCCGACACGGAGGCGGAGTTGGCGGCGCTGCTCGCCGAGGCGCCGCTCGACCTGCGCGTCAACCTGCTGAAGACCGATCGCGAGACGGCGCGCGCGGCGCTCGCGGCCGAGGGGATCGAGGCCCAGCCGACGCCACTCTCGCCCTGGGGGCTGCGGGTGGTGGGCCGCAGGCCGGTTGTCACCGGCAAGGCGTTCCGTGACGGATGGATAGAAATCCAGGACGAGGGCAGCCAGATCGTCGCCCTGCTCGCCGGCGCGCGGCCGGGGATGCGGGTGCTCGACTACTGTGCGGGCGCCGGCGGCAAGACGCTGGCGCTGGCGATGACGATGGCCAACAAGGGCCACGTCGTCGCCGCCGACGTCTCGGCGCCAAGGCTCGAAGGCGCCGTGCGCCGGCTGCGCCGCGCCGGCGTGCACAATGTCGAGCGGCACCTCGTGGAGGCGGGCGACAAATGGGCGAAGCGTCGTGCCGGCAGCTTCGAGCGCGTGCTGGTGGACGCGCCGTGCACCGGCACCGGTACCTGGCGGCGCAACCCGGACGCGCGGCTGCGCCTCGCCGAAACCGACCTGCTGGAACTCGTCGCCAAGCAGCAGGCGATTCTCGCCGCCGCCGCGAAGCTGCTGCGCCCGGGCGGGCGGCTGGTTTATGCTGTCTGCTCGGTGCTCGCGCAGGAGGGGGTTGAACAGGTGGAGCGGTTCCTCGCGGCGGAACCCGGTTGGCGGCTGGTGCCGGCGCGCCAGGCCTGGCCGGACGCGCCAACCTCGCCCTATCTCGCAACCTCGCCCCGCCAGCACGGCATGGACGGATTCTTCGCCGCGGTGGTGGAACGCCCGGCATGACCGTCCGCCGCGCCGCGCCGGCGGATGCCGCCGCGATCGGCGCGGTTCATGTCGCGGCCTGGCGTAGCGCCTATCCCGGGATTCTGCCGCCGGACTACCTCGCGCAGCTCTCCGCGTTCCGCGAGGCGCGGCACTACGAGCTGGCGATCCGCATGGGCGCCATCGTGCATGTGGCGCTCGCCGGGGAGCGGGTGGTGGGTTTCGCCACCGCGGGCGCGGCGCGCGGCACGCGCCTCGCCGACGGCGAGATCGAGACGCTCTACGTGCTCGACGACTGGCGCGACCGCGGCTTCGGGCGCGCGCTGATGGCGGCCTCGGGGGCCGCGCTGGCTGCCGCCGGCTGCCGCGATGCCTTCCTCTGGGTGTTGCGCGACAACCCCAGCCGCTGGTTCTACGCCCATCTCGGCGGGCGCCAGGCGGCGGCGGGCGTGGTGCGTGTGGCGGGCGTCGAGGTGGCGCAGACGGCCTTCGTCTGGTCGCCGATCTCGCTGCTGGTGGCCCCCGCCGCGGGTGCTTGAACGGCACGCCGCCGCGTGCTGGATACCGCCATGGCAGACCATCCCCGGACGGATTCCCTCGCCGTGAGCGGCGCGGAATCGGACAAGATCCTGATCCTCGATTTCGGCAGCCAGGTGACGCAGCTGATCGCCCGGCGGGTGCGCGAGTCCGGGGTTTATTGCGAGATCTGGCCGTTCAGCGCGGATCCCGCGCGCATCCGGGCCTTTGCGCCGCGCGGCATCATCCTCTCCGGCGGGCCGGCGAGCGTCACCGAGCACGCCTCGCCGCGCGCGCCCGAGGCGGTGTTCGATGCCGGCGTGCCGGTGCTCGGCATCTGCTACGGCCAGCAGACGCTCTGCGCCCAGCTCGGCGGCAGCGTGGAGGGCTCCGACCATCGCGAGTTCGGCCGCGCCGAGATCGACGTCATCGAGGATTCGCCGCTGTTCGAGGGCGTCTGGAAGAAGGGCGGTCGGGCGACGGTGTGGATGAGCCACGGCGACCGCGTGACGCGGCTGCCGCCGGGGTTTCGCGTCGCGGCGGCGAGCGAGGCCGCGCCCTTCGCCGTCTGTGCGGACGAGCGGCGGCACTACTACGGCACCATGTTCCACCCCGAGGTCGTGCACACGCCGGAGGGCGCGGCGCTGCTGCGCAACTTCACCCATCGCATCGCCGGTTGCAGCGGTTCCTGGACCATGGCCGCGTTCCGCGCCGCCGAGATCGCCAAGATCAGGACGCGGGTGGGCGGGGGGCGGTTCATCTGCGGGCTGTCCGGCGGCGTCGATTCCGCGGTCGCCGCGGTGCTGATCCATGAGGCGATCGGCGACCAGCTCACCTGCATCTTCGTCGACCACGGGCTGCTGCGCGCGGGCGAGGCGGAGCAGGTGG
>JAJXSZ010000178.1 GCA_021784255.1 Pseudomonadota bacterium
GCAGGGTGGGAAGAAATGGATCGTCAAGCCCGGCGACGGCCTCGGCGAGCGGAAGATCGCGGTCTTGGCAGGCGGCGCGGACGGTGGCGTCGAACCGGGCGGCGGCGCGGTCGAAGGCGGCGAGCTCGGCCGGCGTCGCCCAGCCCGAGGCCAGGCGCAGGCGGCGCTGGCGGAAAGCGGCCTGGTGCAGCGCCGCGCCGGCGGCGGCGGCGAGCGGAACCAGCGGGTTGCGCTCAGCGTCGTGCAGCCAGGCGGCGCCGGCATCGAAACGGCCGGAGGCGAGGCGGCGCGTCCAGGCGCGTCCGCCCGGGCGCGTGCCGGCTTCCAGCACGACATGGGCGATCCCGAGGGAGCGCAGCCGGCGCGCGGCGGCGATGCCGGCCGCCCCCGCGCCCACGATGGCCACATCCGTCTCCATCGTCCCTGCCCTTCGCCCGTCCCTGCCCTTCGCCCTGCGTTCCCGTGCGCCCGGTGCCGTTCGCCTCGCACCCCATGCCGGGCGCCCCTTTCCGTCCCCGCGCCGATGCGCCAGCATCGCGCCCGAACCGGCCGGACGCCAAGGAGGAACGTGTGATGTGGGAACCGAGCGAACGCTATCCCGACCCGAATGTGGAAGTGCTGGACCCGCGCTTCGCGCCGTACAAGCTGGCGCTCGCCTCGGTGGAAAAACTCGCCTCGGGCTGCCGCTGGTCGGAGGGGCCGGTCTGGTTCGGCGACGGACGCTACCTGCTGTGGAGCGACATCCCCAACAACCGGATCCTGAAATGGGAGGAGGAGAGCGGGACGGTCAGCGTGTTCCGCAAGCCGTCCGGCAACGCCAACGGCAACACGCGCGACCGGCAGGGGCGGCTCGTGACCTGCGAGCACGACAACCGGCGGGTGACGCGCACGGAGCATGACGGCTCGATCACGGTGCTGGCGGAGCGCTACAACGCCAAGCCGCTCAACTCGCCCAACGACGTCGTCGTCAAGTCCGACGGGACGGTCTGGTTCACCGACCCGGTGTTCGGCATCCTCGGCTACTACGAGGGACACCGCGCGGAGAGCGAGGTCGCGGCCGCGGTCTATTGTTTTGATCCGGCAACGGGCAAGCTCGCCTGTGCCGCCGACGACATTCCGGGGCCGAACGGGCTCGCGTTTTCGCCCGACGAGCGGACCCTCTATGTGGTGGCCTCGCGCGACGAGCCGACGCGCACCATCCGCGCCTACGACGTGCGGGCGGCCAACAAGCTCGCCCGCGGGCGGGTGCTGATCGACGCCAGGGGCGGCACGCCGGACGGGTTCCGCGTCGATATCGACGGCAATCTCTGGTGCGGCTGGGGGATGGGCACGGCGGAACTCGATGGCGTGCGGGTTTTCACCGCGAAGGGCGAGCCGATCGGGCACGTCCATCTGCCGGAGCGCTGCGCCAATCTGTGCTTCGGCGGGCGCTACCGCAATCGTCTGTTCATGGCGGCGAGCCACGGACTCTACGCGCTCTATGTGAACACGCAGGGGATCGCCGGCGGGTGAGCACGCGCGGCGGTGCGGGAGGCGATGTCGTTGTCTGATCGGAATCCGCAATGACCGGGCTCGAATACCTGCACGCGATGATCGCGGGCAAGCGCCCGGACGCGCCGCTGGCGACGCTGCTTTCCATCCGCCTCGTCGAGGCGCGGCACGGCCACGTGCGCTTCGAGGGGATGGCGGACGAGCGCTACACCAACCCCGCCGGCACGATCCATGGCGGCTGGACCGCTTCCCTGCTCGACAGCGCGGCCGCGCTTGCCGCCTTTTCGACGCTGCCGGCGGGCAAGACCTCGACCACGGCCGACCTGCACATGCATTGTCTGCGGCCGATCATGCCGGATGGCGGGATCGTGACCGGCGAGGGCAGCGTGATCAATGCCGGGCGGACGCTGATCCTCGCCCAATCGCGGGTGCTGGATGCGGCCGGCCGGCTGCTCGCGCACGCGACCTCGACCTGCGTGGTCCTCGACCTCAAGAAACGTTCGCGATGACGCGATCCATCCGTGCCATCCGCCGCCGGCCCGTCCGCCGCTGGACCGCCCGCCGCCGGTTCGGCACGCCGCAGGCGGGCTGACACGGGCCGGCGACGGCGGTGTCTGGCGCGCTGGCCGCGGAGTTCCGGGCGGCCAACCCCTGACCGCGCGGCCCAGGGCGAGGGATTATTCACTCCAGCCCCTCGCGAAACACCATTGCAGCCCGACCTTGCGGGGTGAACATTCGGCCGCGCCAAAGGAGGCGCAGAGGCCATGCTGCTCAGCACCGTGTTGAAAGCGAAGGGCAACGACGTCATCGCCGTCGCCGAGGATGCCAAGGTGATGGATATCGCCCGGATCATCGCCACGCGGCGCATCGGCGCCGTGGTCGTCACCGACGGCGAGGGCAAGCTCGCCGGCATCGTCAGCGAGCGCGACGTGGTGAAGGGTCTGGTCGCGGGCAGCGGCAAGGTCACCGACATGATGGCGCGGGCCATCATGTCGCGCAACGTGATCACCGCGACGCCGCAGACCACGGTCGAGGAGGCGATGGCGATCATGGACCGCGGCTATTTCCGCCACCTGCCGGTGCTGGACGGCGAGGCGATCGTGGGCATCGTCTCGGTGCGCGATACCGTGCGCGCGCATATCGAAAGCCAGGGGCAGGAAGTCGAGAGCCTCAAATCGTATATTTTCCGGGCATGAACCTCCGCCGGCCGATCCCGCTGGTGGCGCGAGCCGAGCGTGGCTTCCTGCACATCGAGCACGGTCTTTCGATCGCGATCGGCACGCTCCTTTCCATCACCGCGGTGCTGACGCTCGGCGCGGCGGCGATCACGCTATGGCAGGGGCTCAGGGTCGGCGGCGGCGAGGCAACGTTCTTCATCGTCATCGACCGCCTGCTGTTCGTGCTGATGCTGGCGGAGATCCTGCATACGGTGCGCGTCTCGCTCACCTCTGGTACGCTCGATGGCGAGCCATTCCTGATCGTCGGGCTGATCGCCTCGATCCGGCGCGTGCTCGTCATCACGCTGGAATCGTCGGAGTCGGTGCCGGGCAAGGCGCCGACGAACTTCGTACCGACCATGGTCGAGCTTGGCCTGCTCGGCGCCCTGATCCTGGTGATGGTGACGTCGATCTATCTGCTGCGGCGCGCGCGGGCCGTCTGAGCGCGGCCGGGGCGCACCGCGGCCGCGGGTCGCGCCGCCGTAACGGGGCAGATCAGGCCGGCAGGTGCAGGACCTGGCCGGGGCGGAAGGCGGCGAAGCCCACGATGCCCGCGCGGGCACAGGCTGCGGCAAGGCGCTCGGCCGGTTCCGCGATCGCTTCGTCGGTGAGATGGAAGGTGCCCCAGTGGTGGCCGATGCCGTGCCGCGCTCCGAGCAGACGGAAGGCAGCGACCGCTTCGTCAGGGTCGATGTGCTGCGCGCGCATGAACCAGCGCGGCGCATAGGCACCGATCGGCAGCGCGGCGAGCAGCGGCTCACCGAACCGCCTGCGCAGTTCGGCGAAGAGGCCGCCGTCGTGAAAGCCGGTGTCGCCGATATGCACGATCACGCCCGCCGGTGTTTCTAGGACGTAACCGCACCAGAGGGCGCGGTTGCGGTCCCAGGGCGTGCGGGCGGACCAGTGATGGCAGGGGATGGCGTGGACGCGCACGCCGGGCGCGATCTCGACCGCCTCGCCCCAGTCGAGCTCGTGGGCGCCACCGGGGACGGCGCGGGCATTGCCCAGCGGGGCGATGGTCCGGCGCGGGCGCAAGCGGCGCAGCGTAGCCCGGTCGAGATGGTCGTAATGGCCGTGGGTGACGAGCACCGCGTCCAGTTCCGGCAGGTCCGCGAGCGCGACGCCCGGCACGTTGCGGCGAAAGGGACCGGCGAAGCGGAACGGGCTGGCGCGATGGCTCCAGACGGGATCGACCAGGATGCTGACCCCGGCGACCTGGTAGAGCAGGGTCGCGTGGCCGACCAGGGTCGCACGCAGCGCGTCGCTGCGCGGCGGCGGGCGGTCGCGGAAGGGCGAGGGAAAAGTGCGTGGCCATGCCACCCGCCCCGCGAGGCGCCAGCGCAGCAGTTCGGTGCGCGAGCGCCCGTGGGCACGCTGCCACGGGCTGAAAAAGTGCCGGCCATCGAAATGCGCGGGCCAGGGCGTGGGCAGGGGCGCGGTCAGCGCTGGTAGGGCGTGGGCAGGAGTTGCGAGACCGGCACCGCCAGGTCCGGGCCGACGATCACGCGTGCCGCGGGATGGTGGTCGAGCAGCAATTCGCGGCAGCGGCCGCAGGGCGGCACGATCGCGGGCGGGCCCGGCGGTTCGTCCGGCTTGGGCTGGCGGACGGCAACGATGGCCTCGACCTCGCGAACGCCCTCGAGCAGGGCGCGCCCGATCGCCACCGCCTCGGCGCAGGTTGCCATACTGCCCACCGTGGTGCCGAGATGGATGCCGGTGACGATGCGCCCATCCGAGCCGCGCACGGCCGCTGCGACCGTGTGCCAGAACGGCCGGTAATGTGCCGCCAGCACGGCCCGGGCCGCCTCGATCAAGGCCAGGTCGGCCGGCGCGAGCACGCGGCGCGCTTACTGCGCGTCCTCGGTCTCCGGCTCGCCCATCAACGCGTCGGCGACGATTCCCGCCTGCTCGCGAATGCGCACCTCGATCTGGTTGGCGGCGTCGGGATGGTCGCGCAGGAACTGCTTTGCGTTCTCGCGGCCCTGGCCGATGCGCTGGCTGTCGAAGGAGAACCAGGCGCCGGATTTCTCGACCACATTCGCCTTCACGCCGAGGTCGATCAGCTCGCCGGTCCGGCTGATGCCTTCGCCGTACATGATGTCGAATTCGACCTGGCGGAACGGCGGGGCCATCTTGTTCTTCACCACCTTCACCCGGGTCTGGTTGCCGACGGCCTCCTCGCGCTCCTTGATCTGGCCGATGCGGCGAATCTCCATGCGCACGGAAGCATAGAATTTCAACGCATTGCCGCCCGTCGTTGTCTCGGGGTTGCCGAACATGACGCCGATCTTGAGGCGGATCTGGTTGAGGAAGACGAGCAGCGTGTTGGAACGGCTGACCGAGCCCGTGATCTTGCGCAGGGCCTGGCTCATCAGCCGGGCATGCAGGCCGACATGGGAATCGCCCATTTCGCCCTCGAGCTCGGCGCGGGGAACCAGCGCCGCGACCGAGTCGATGACCAGCACGTCGATGGCGCCGGAGCGGACCAGGGTATCGGCGATCTCGAGCGCCTGCTCGCCGGCGTCGGGCTGGGAGATCAGCAGGTTATCGACATCGACGCCGAGCTTGCGCGCATAGCCGGGGTCGAGCGCGTGCTCGGCGTCGACGAAGGCGCAGGTGCCGCCGCGCTTCTGGGCCTCGGCGATGGCATGCAGGGCGAGTGTGGTTTTTCCGGACGATTCAGGGCCATAGATCTCGACGATACGGCCGCGCGGCAGGCCGCCGATGCCCAGCGCCATGTCCAGCCCCAGCGAACCGGATGGGATCACCTCGATCGCCTCCGATGGGCGGGCGCCCATGCGCATGATCGAGCCCTTGCCGAAGGCACGCTCGATCTGTGCCATCGCGGCATCGAGCGCCTTGTTCTTTTCCATCTCTCAGTCTCCGCGCGAATCCGGTTGTCTCAGGTCTCGCCGCACACTGCACGCGCCAAAAGCGGGACACAATCGCCGCGGGGAGGTTGGTGTTAACTTATCGTTCTTTTTTTGTTCTTGTCACGCCCCGCAGCGGAAAAAACGCCCGCGCCCCGGCCGGGGTTGAGGTCCGGGCCGTTCAGGCCGCCAGTTCGCGCAGGGCGGCGATGAGGTTGGCCTTGCCCTCGAAGCCGATGCCGGGAAGCTCCGGCATCACGATATGCCCGTCGCTGACCTCGACGCTGTCGGGGAAACCGCCGAAGGGCTGGAACAGGTCGGGATAATTCTCGTTGCCGCCGAGGCCGAGCCCGGCGGCGATAGCAAGCGACATCTGGTGGCCGCCATGCGGGATGCAGCGGGAGGGCGACCAGCCGGCGGCGCGCACCACGTCGAGCGTGCGCTGGTATTCGCACAGCCCGTAGGAGAGCGCGCAGTCGAACTGCAGCCAGTCGCGGTCCGGGCGCATGCCGCCGTGGCGCAGCAGGTTGCGTGCGTCCTGATGGCTGAACAGGTTCTCGCCGGTGGCCATGGGGCCGGGGTAGAACTCGGCGAGTGCCGCCTGAAGCGCGTAATCCAGCGGGTCACCCGCCTCCTCATACCAGAACAGCGGATAGGCGCGCAGCATCCTGGCATAGGCGATGGCGGTCTCGAGGTCGAAACGACCGTTGGCGTCGACCGCCAGTTGCGCCTGGGTGCCGACTTCCTCCAGGACGGCTTCGATGCGCGCGCGATCCTCGTCGATGGAAGCGCCACCGATCTTCATTTTGACGACGGTGTAGCCGCGATCGACATAGGAGCGCATCTCGGCGCGGAGCTGCTTCGTGTCCTTGCCTGGATAGTAGTAGCCGCCCGCGGCGTAGACGAAGACGCGCGGTCTGGCAGCGTGGCCGGCCCGTTCGGCAAGCAGGCGGAACAGAGGGATACCGGCAATCTTTGCCGCCGCGTCCCAGATCGCCATGTCGAGCGTGCCG
>JAJXSZ010000179.1 GCA_021784255.1 Pseudomonadota bacterium
GCCGGCGCTGCCCCCGCAGCTGACACCGCCGGCGCGGGGCCCGGCCTGGATGCCGATGGGCCATGTCACGCTGCTGGCGCTCGATACCATTACCGGGCGTTCGCAGAGGCTTTCCGGCGCCGTCGGCGCCGCGCTGCGCTTCGAGAGCCTGAGCATCACGGCGAAGGGCTGCTACGCGCGCCCGCCAACGATGCGCGCGGACTCGACCGCCTGGCTCGACATCACCGATGCGAATGCCGCCCAGAAGGCATTCTCGGGCTGGCTGCTGGCCGAGGAACCCGCGATCGCCAGCTACGACAGCCCGACTTATGATGTGCGGCTGGTCGCGTGCACGCCCTGAGCGTAGAGGCAGGCTGAGCGGATGGCCGCATCACGGCATGGCGACACCATCCTGCCCGACGGCCGGACGATCGCACGCGCCGCTTTCCTGCTCGACCTCGACGGCACCCTGATCGAGATCGCGGCGACCCCGGACGCGGTGATCGTGCCCCCTGCCCTGCCGCGACTGCTGCGGCGGCTGCGCGCGCGGCATGCCGATGCCGTGGCTATCATCAGCGGGCGGCCGGTCGAGGTGGTGGATGCCCTGCTGGGCGACGCCCCCTACGCGGTTGCCGGCGAACATGGCGCGGCGATCCGCCTGGCACCGGACCGGCCGGTCGCGCGCGATGCGCTGCCCGTGCTGGCCGCCGACACGCTGGCGCGCGCGACCGCGGTCGTGGCCGGCTTCCCCGGCGCCCTGGTCGAGCGCAAGGCGCACGGGGTCGCCCTGCATTACCGCCAGGCGCCGCAGGCCGAAGCGGCGCTGCACGACGCCGCCGCGGCGATCGTCGCCGCCTGCCCCGGTTTTGCCCTGCTGCGCGGCAGCATGGTCTGGGAAGTGCGGCCGGCCGGGGTGCACAAGGGCCATGCCGTGCGGGCGCTGATGGCAGCCCCGCCTTTCGCCGGGCGTGTGCCGCTCTTCATCGGCGACGACGTGACGGACGAGGACGCGATCGCGGCCGCGGCGGCGCTGGGCGGCGTCGGGTTGCTGGTCGGCACAGCCTTCGCCAGCCCCGCCGCCGTGCGCCGCTGGCTGGAAGACGCCTGAAGCCTCGGCACCGACGAGGAACAGAACCGCTGGATGGCCGTGCCCGGCCGCCGAAGCGCGCGCCTGCTGACGGCCACGCCCCGCCGAAGGCAGCCAGTGGCGCCATCGTCCGGATGCAAGGCCCATCCGGTTGACGTATCGAAACGAGATCACCGGCCGCGCCGGATGCGGCCGGCGGTCGCGCATGGTTTGCTGCGTCGGGGTTGCGGCAGCCGCGGCGGCCGGCTCCGGCGGCCCCGCCGCTGCTCGCGACGGCGCGGCCCCCCGGCCGCGAGGCTTTGCTCGGCGAGGCTCAGCTAGGGGGCAGGGCGATGTGGCGGGCATACGCCGGGCGGGCCAGGAGGTGCTGGTACCAGGCGCGCAGATGCGGCGCCTCCGGCCGGCCGGGCACGTCCATCACGAACCAGCGATGCACGTAGATGCCGAGCGCGATGTCGGCGAGGCTGAAATCGTCGCTGGCGATGCAGGCCTGGCGCGCGAGACGGCTGTCCAGGATCGCCCAGTGGCCCGCGGCATCCCTGGCCGCCGCGGCGATCGCGGCCATGTCACGCTGCTCCGGCGCGGTGCGCACGAGGCCGAGGAAGACGGTGCTCATCGGCCGGTTGATCGCCGTCTGCTGGAAGTCCATCCAGGCTTCGACGCGTGCGCGCGCCCTGGGCTCGGCAGGATAGAACGGCGTCGCGGGCGCGTGGGCGTTGCAGATGTAGCGCAGGATGGTGTTGCTTTCGAACAGCTGGAAATCGCCATCCTCGATCGCGGGGACCAGGCCGAGGGGCTGCATGGCGCGATATTCCGCCGTCCCGGTGCCACCGAACGAGCCACCGACATCGATCCGGTCATAGGCGATGCCGAGTTCCTCGAGCAGCCAGATCACCTTCATCACGTTGCTCGACGTGTTGCGGCCCCAAAGCTTGATCATGCGGCGCCCCCCCTGCTTCGCCGCGAGCGTATCGGCGCGACCGCCTGCCGGCAACTTGCAGGGAGTGGCCGGGCGGCGCATATCGCGACCATGTTTCGTGCCCTCGGCTCCGTGACGCGCCTGCGGGTCGCGCTTGGCCTCACCGCCCTGATTTCCCTCGCCACGGTCGGCACGGCCATCGCCTTCGAACGCTGGGGCGGGCTGGTGCCCTGCGCGCTGTGCCTGGTGGACCGCTGGCCCTGGCGCGTGGCGGCGGCAACCGCGCTGGCGGGCATCGTCGTGCCGCCGCGCGCGGCGCGGATCCTCGCCTGGGTGGTGGTGCTGATTCTGTTGGCGGGCGTGGCCGTGAGTGTGCTGCATGTCGGCGTCGAGTGGCGGCTCTGGCCGAGCCCGGCGCCGGAATGCCAGGCACCGCATTTTCAGGCCGGCAGCATCGCGCAGCGCCTGGCGAACCTGCCGGCCAAGCCGTCCAGGGCATGCGAGGACGCGACCTATCTCATTCCGGGCCTGCCGGTCTCGATGGCGATGATGAACCTGCTCGGCTCGCTCGTCGTGGCGGTCGCGCTGGCGTGGTTCCTGATCTCGCCACGGATGCGCAAGGCATGAGGCCGCTGCCGGGCGACCGCAACCGCACGACGGCGGCGATGATCCGGGTGGATCATGCGGGCGAGTATGGGGCGAAGCGGATCTACCAGGGCCAGCTCGCGGTGCTGCGCCGGCGCAGCGATGCAGCGACGGTCGCGCTCGTCGAACAAATGCAGGACCAGGAACAGCACCATCTCGATACCTTCGCCGGGCTGATCGGCGAGCGGCGGGTGCGCCCGACAGCCCTGCTGCCGTTCTGGCACGTGGCGGGCTGGGTGCTGGGCGCGGCGACGGCGGCGATGGGCAAACGTGCCGCGATGGCCTGCACGGTCGCGGTCGAGGAGGCGATCGACGCGCACTACGCGGCCCAGGCGGCGGCGCTGCCGGCGAGCGAGGCACCGTTGCGCGACACGATCGAGCGGTTCCGCGCCGAGGAGCTGGAGCACCGCGACACCGGGCTCGAGCAGGGCGCGGAGGACGCGCCCGGCTACCCGCTGCTGCGCGCCGCGATCGGCGCCGGCTGCCGGATCGCGATCGCGGTGTCGGAAGTCATCTGAGCAGTGGGCGAGGCGGCGGCACAAAGATCGTTGGCGCTCGCTGTCATGGGCAGCCTATAAGGGCGCCGCAACGAAACGCGTCGCGGCGCGGACACGCGCAAGCAAAGCCAGGGGAGGAACGGGAATGACGCAGATCGGCGGTCATATCGCGGCGGTACGGCGTCCCGACGCGCTCGGCGTGCATTCGCTCGACCTGGTCCAGGTCGGGGTGCCGGACCTGCAGCCGGCGGCGGCGTTCTACCGCGCCTTCGGCCTGGACGTGCGCGAGGAAGACGGCGGCCTTTCACTCTACACCGCGGGGCACGCGCATCGCTGGACGCGCTTCGTCGAGGCGAAGGAAAAGCGGCTGCGCTGCCTCTGCTTCGGTGCATTCGAGGACGACATGCCGCGGTTCCGCCAGCGCGTGCGCGAGCGCGGTATCGCCGAGATCGCACCACCGCCGGGGCACGAATCCAACGGGTTGTGGCTACGCGATCCCGACGGGCTGGCGATCGAAATCCGCGTCGCGGAGAAATCCTCGCCGAACGCCAAGACGCCGATGACCATGGTGTCCGCGCCGGCGGGGACGGCCGCGGCGCCAGCCCGCTCGCGCCAGCCCGCGGTGCGGCCACGCCGGCTTGCGCATGCGCTGCTGTTCTCCTCCGACATCAACCGCAGTCTCGCGTTCTACGAAGGCGCGCTCGGGCTCAGGCTGTCCGATCGCTCGGGCGACGGCATCGCCTTCATGCACGGCATCCATGGCAGCGATCACCACATGATCGCCTTCGCGCGCTCGACCGGGACGGGGCTGCACCATCTGAGCTGGGACGTGGCCTCGGTCAACGACATCGGCCTCGGCGCCATGCAGATGGCCGACCAGGGGTTTGCCGCCGGCTGGGGGCTTGGACGCCACGTCCTCGGCTCTAATTATTTTCATTACGTGCGCGATCCGTGGGGTAGCTGGAGCGAATATTCCGCCGATATCGACTATATCCCCGTCGATCATGACTGGACCAGCGGCGACCATCCGCTCGAGGACGCGTTCTATGTCTGGGGCCCGACGCCGCCCGCGGACTTCGCCGTCAACCGCGAGGCGGCTGGCTGAGCGGGGCCGCCCCGCGGCGCCGGCGTGCGACCCGCGCGGTCGGCGCGCGCGGCGGGGGATGGTGCGCCGCTATTCGTCGCTGCGTCGTGCCTGCGCCGGGCTGGTGATGCCGCCGTGGGCGCCGGACCAGGCGACCGGGTCTTCGAGGAAACGGCGCACCTCGGCGAGCGCGCTGTCGGCGAAATAGGGGCGCTCGCGGCAGGCATCGAGCACGTCCCACCAGGTGCAGAGATGGTGCAGGGCGATGTCCATCGCGGCCAGGGTCTCGAAGCTGCCGGGGAAGACACCATAGAAGAACACGACGAAGGTATGGTTGACGATCGCCCCCGCGTCGCGCAGCGCGTTGGCAAAACGAATCTTGCTCGCGCCGTCGGTCGTGAGATCCTCGACGAGCAGCGTGCGCTTGCCCTCCGGCACGTCGCCCTCGATCAGCGCGTTGCGGCCGAAGCCCTTCGGCTTCTTTCGCACATAGGCCATGGGCGCCATCATCCGGTCGGCGATCCAGGCGGCGAAGGGAATGCCCGCGGTCTCGCCCCCGGCCACCGCCTCGATCGTCTCGAAGCCGATATGGCGGCCGATCTTGTCGACCGCGAGCTCGCAGATCTTCGCACGCGCGCGGGGAAAATAGATGATGCGCCGGCAGTCGATGTAGACTGGCGATTTCCAGCCGCTGGTGAAGGTGTAGGCTTCCTCGGGGCGGAAATTGACCGCCTTGATTTCGAGCAGGATGCGCGCCGCCGTCAGCGCCGCGTCGCGGTCCCAGTCGCCGGTGTGATGTTTTTCCATGCTGCCCACTCCTTCGGCCCCCGTCGTAACCGGGGCGGGCGGACACGTCCATGGGGCATGCCGGGGGGCGGTTGACCGGCGCCGAGGCGGGCCTTAGGCCGGAGCGGAACAGGAGGAACGACGATGGCGAGGCGCTACCGGATCGCGGTGATCCCAGGCGACGGGATCGGCAAGGAGACCGTGCCCGAAGGGCTCAAGGTGCTGGATGCGGCCGCGCGGCGCTTCGGCTTCGAGCTCGCGCAGACGCATTACGACTGGTCGTGCGAGACCTGGAAGAAGACCGGCTCGATGATGCCTGCCGACGGACTCGACCGGCTGCGCGAGGCGGACAGCATCTTCCTCGGCGCCGTCGGCTGGCCCGAGGTGCCGGACCACATCTCGCTCTGGGGCCTGCTGATCCCGATCCGCCGCGGCTTTGACCAGTATGTGAACCTGCGCCCCTGCCGGCTGATGCCTGGCGCGAAGACGCCGCTCGCCGGGCGCACCGCGGCGGACATCGATTTCTACGTGGTGCGCGAGAACACCGAGGGCGAATACAGCGCCACCGGCGGACGCAGCTTCGAGGGCACCGACCGCGAGCTGGCGGCGCAGGTCGCGATCTTCACCCGCCAGGGCTGCGACCGGGTAATGCGCTACGCCTTCGAGCTGGCGCGCACGCGGCCGAAGAAGCACCTCACCTCCGCCACCAAGTCCAACGGCATCACCGTCACGATGCCCTACTGGGACGAGCGTTTCGCGGCGATGGCCGGGCACTATCCGGACATCCGCACCGACCAGTTCCACATCGACATCCTCTGCGCGCATTTCGTGCAGCACCCCGACTGGTTCGATGTCGTCGTGGGCTCCAACCTGTTCGGCGACATCCTCTCGGACCTCGGGCCGGCAGTGGCGGGCTCGATCGGCATCGCACCCTCCGCCAACATCAATCCCGACCGGACCGCGCCCTCCATGTTCGAGCCGGTGCACGGCTCGGCGCCGGACATCGCGGGCCGGCATATCTGCAACCCGATCGGCCAGGTCTGGGCCGGAGCGATGATGCTGGAACACCTCGGCGAGAAGGCTGCCGCGGATGCGATCGTGCGCGCGATCGAGGTGCTGCTCGGCGAGGGTGGGCCGCGGACGCGCGACATGGGCGGGCAGGCGGCAACGGCCGAGGTCGGCACCGCGCTGGCCGGCATCGTCGCCGCCGGTTGAAAACCGCGGCCCGGGTCCCCTAAGTAAGGCGCATGGGACACGAGAGCATGATCGCCCGGCGCTGCGAGCGTTCAGTGGTGACGGCGTATCGGGAACTGCGTGAGCGGGCGATGCCCGACCCGCTGGCGTTTCAGGCCTGCACGACGCTGTACCGGATCCACCATCCGGAGGCGTCGCTGTCCGAGGCCAGGCGGCTGGTCGCCGAATGGATCGACCACCACGTGGTCCGCCAGGATGGCGGGCCGACCCCGGGCTGCGACTGCGGCCCCTGACCCTGCTGGTCGTCACCCGGCTGGTCGTCACCCGGGTCGGCCGCAAGCGGAATGGGCGGCGGCTCTGCCATGACGCCTCCTCCAACGTTTTCCCGACT
>JAJXSZ010000180.1 GCA_021784255.1 Pseudomonadota bacterium
GCACCACGAGCATGGATTTGCCGCCCGGCTGCGCGAGGGCGTGGTGGAGCCGCTCAGGGAGTTCGTCTCCCGCCGCGGCGCCTGGGTGATGCTCGGCTATGTGGCGCTGTTCAAGCTCGGCGAGGCGCTCGCGGGGGTGATGCTGCCTTCGTTCTATCGCGCGATGGGGTTCGACCGGGCGGTCGTGGCGGTGGCAGTGGGGCCGCTGTCGCTGCCGGCCTCGCTCGCCGGGATCGCGGTCGGCGGCTGGCTGGTCGCGCGGATCCGGCTGGGGCCGGCGCTGATCGCGACCGGCCTGTTCCAGATGGCGATCATGGGGCTCTACGTGGTGCTCGCGTTCCATCCGGCGGAGGGCCTGCTCTATGCAACCTCGGTCGCGGAAACCTTCGTCGAGAGCCTCGCCGACGCGGCGTACCTGACCTACCTCTCGCTGCTCTGCGCGCCAGCCTTCACGGCAACGCAGTACGCGCTGCTGAGCTCGATCGCGCCGCTGCCGCTGCGCACGCTGGGCGGGCTTTCCGGCTTCCTGGCGGCGGCACTGGGGTGGAAGCTGTTCTACTCGGTGGCGATGCTGTCGTCGCTGCCGGGCATGATCCTGATGCTGGTCATCCTGCGCTGGTATCCGCCACCGGCGAAGCAGGCGGCGTAAGCGCGGGTCCGCACCCGCCAGGGGCAGCCCGGCGTGCCCGGCGCCGGCACGCGGCAGCGCACGCGTCAGGCGATCGGGGCGGCGAAGGGGCGGTCGCGCGGTCCGGCCGAACCCTTGATCGGCATGCCGGCAGGATGCGATGCCGGCGGCGAACCGGCGACGAGCCACTGGTCAGGAGAGGCGGCGGCAATGCCCCGAGGCAGACAGGCGATCCCGAACAAGGCCAGGACGGGAGAGGACGCAGGCGGATGGCAGGGGCTGCGGCTGTCGATCCGCATCGACCTGCCCGGCGGCGGCAGGGTCGGGCCGGGCAAAGTGGCGCTGCTCGAGGCGATCGGGCGGGAGGGCTCGATTTCCGGCGGCGGCCGGGCGCTGCGCATGTCCTATCGCCGCGCCTGGGCACTCGTCGAGGAGTTGAACGCGGTGCTGGGGACGGCGCTGGTGGTCGCGACCACCGGCGGCGCGGGCGGCGGCGGCGCCAGGCTCACACCAGCCGGGAACGCGCTGGTGGCGGGCTATCGCGCGATCGAACGGCAGGCGACGGTCTTCGCCGCCAGGCAGATGGCCGGGCTCGACGCCCTCGGCGCGGCGCCGGGCCAGGCGCGATGATGGGCCAGGCTCGATGATGGGCCGGGCGGCTCGTCGCGTCGCGGACCGCGCGCCCGATGACGATCGACGGCGGCGACGGCGGCAGGGACGGAACCCCGCGCTGGACGCCTGGGCCCTGATTGGCTAAGGGCGGGGCCTGGGAAAAGCGGGCCGCGTCCGGCCCGTGGCCTGCGGCGCCAAGGCGATGGCCGCCACCAAACGAGGATCGAATCATGAGCTATCGGGTCGCAGTTGTCGGCGCCACGGGCGCTGTCGGGCGTGAGATGCTGAAGACGCTGGCGCAGCGGAATTTTCCGGCACGCGAGGTGGCGGCGGTCGCCTCCGGGCGGTCGGTGGGCCAGCCGGTGTCGTTCGGCGAGCAGACGCTCGCGGTGCAGAGCCTGGAGAAGTTCGACTTCGCCGGATGGGACATCGGCCTGTTTTCGCCCGGCGCCTCGGTTTCGGCGATCCACGCGCCGCGCGCGGCCGAGGCGGGGTGCATCGTGATCGACAACACCAGCCAGTTCCGCATGGAGCCGGACGTGCCGCTGGTGGTGCCGGAGGTGAACCCGGGCGCGCTCGCGCGCATCAAGCGCGGCATCATCGCCAACCCCAACTGCTCGACGATCCAGATGGTCGTGGCACTCAAGCCGCTGCACGACCGGTTCCGCATCAAGCGCGTGGTGGTCGCGACCTACCAGTCCACCTCCGGCGGCGGGAAGGAGGCGATGGAGGAGCTGATGGCGCAGACCCGCGCCTCGCTGGTGCACGACCCGGTGGTGGTGGAGCAGTTCACCAAGCAGATCGCCTTCAACGTCATTCCGCACATCGACCGCTTCATGGATGACGGCTCGACCAAGGAAGAGTGGAAGATGGCTGCCGAGACCCGCAAGATCCTCGACCCGGACATCAGGGTGATCGCCACCTGCGCGCGCGTGCCGGTGTTCATCGGCCATGCCGAGGCCGTGCATGTCGAGTTCGAGAAGAAGGTGACGGCGTCGGCGGCGCGCGAGATCCTGCGCGAGGCACCGGGCGTGCAGGTGATCGACCGGCGCGAAGATGGCGGATACATGACCCCGCTCGAATCCCAGGGCGAGGATGCGACCTTCGTCTCGCGCCTGCGCGAGGATCCGACGGTGGAGAACGGGCTCGCCTTCTGGTGCGTCGCCGACAACCTGCGCAAGGGCGCCGCCCTCAACGCGGTGCAGATCGCCGAGGTGCTGGTCGCACAGGCCCGGCGCGGCGAGGGCGTGCTGGCAAAGCGCGCGGCGTAGGCCGTGACGGCGCAGACGCTCGCCTGGCTGTGGCTCGTCGGCGCCGGGACGATGGAGATTGTCTGGGTCATCTTTCTCAAGGCGAGCGAGGGGTTCACCCGGCTCGGGCCGTCGGCCGCGGTGATCCTCAGCATCGCCCTGTCCTTCTTCTGCATGTCGCAGTCGCTCAGGGTGCTGCCGATGGGCACGGTCTATGCCGTCTGGACCGGGATCGGTGCGGCCGGCGGGATCGCCTGGGGCATCGTCGTGCTGGGCGAACCCGCGGGGGCGGCACGGATGTTATGTCTGGCGCTTATCCTGGGCGGGGTGGCCGGACTCAAGCTCCTGACATGAGGCGAGGGCCGTCGCACCCAATGCGTTGACCCCATGGGCAAACCTGCCTAAGTCCGCGGGGCAACAAAGCGAGGTTGCGAACGATGGCTGACGTGCGCGAGGCGCTGATGAGCGGGCGCAACAGCGACGGGGCACGGGTAAACCGGCCACTGTCGCCGCATCTGCAGGTCTACCGGCTGCCGATGACGCCCATCCTTTCGATCCTGCACCGCGTGGCCGGCGTCGGGCTCGCCGCAGGCACGCTACTGTTCGTCTGGTGGCTGGCGGCGGCGGCGGACTCCGATGGCGCCTTCGCGCTGGCCGCGGGGGTGATGAACTCGCCGATCGGCTGGCTGCTGATCGCGGGCTGGACGCTGGCGCTCTGGTATCATTTCTGCAACGGCATCCGCCACCTGTGGTGGGACGCGGGACGCGGCTTCGAGCTCAGGGAGGCGCACGCCTCCGGCATGCTCGCGATCGGCGCTGCAGCGGTGCTGACGGCGCTGACCCTGATCGCAGGAGTGGTCGCGCGATGAGCAAACCGGCCAACACGCGCGAAGCGACGATCCGGCGCTCGCTGCTCGGCCAGATGCGCGGCCTGGGCTCCGCCCGGTCCGGCACCGGCCATTGGTGGATGCAGCGGCTGACCTCGATCGCCCTGGTGCCGCTCGCGATATGGTTCGTGATCGGCGCCATCGCCCATGCCGGGGCAGGCCGGGCGGAGATCGTCCACTGGATCAGCGGGCCGGTGACGGCGACGCTGATGCTGGCGCTGATCGCCTGCATGTTCGAGCACATGCAGCTCGGGCTGCAGGTCGTGATCGAAGACTATGTCCATGGCGAGGCATGTCGGGTGGCGACACTCCTGGTGATGAAGGCGGGGGCGGCGCTGCTGGCGATCCTGGCGGCGATCTCGGTGCTGAAAATGGCGATCGCCGGCTGATGTGCCCCACCCCGACCAGCCGCGCCCTCGCCCACCGGGCCTGACGATTTCGGAGCCGTTGCGATGAACATGATGAGCAAGCCTTCTCGCGGCGCCTACCAGGTGATCGACCACACCTACGACGTGGTGGTGGTCGGCGCCGGCGGGTCGGGGCTGCGCGCCACCCTGGGCATGGGCGCCGCCGGCCTCAAGACCGCGTGCATCACCAAGGTGTTCCCGACGCGCAGCCACACCGTCGCTGCCCAGGGCGGCATCGGCGCGGCGCTCGGCAACATGGGCGAGGACGACTGGCGCTGGCACATGTACGACACCGTGAAGGGGTCGGACTGGCTCGGCGACCAGGACGCGATCGAATACATGTGCCGCGAGGCGATCCCCGCGGTCTACGAGCTCGAGCATTTCGGCGTGCCGTTCTCACGCACCGAGGACGGGCGAATCTACCAGCGCCCGTTCGGCGGACACATGAAGAACTTCGGCGAGTCGCCGGCGCAGCGGGCCTGCGCCGCGGCCGATCGCACCGGACACGCGATCCTGCACACGCTCTACCAGCAGAGCCTGAAGCACGAGGTCGAGTTCTTTGTCGAATATTTCGCCCTCGACCTGATCATGGACGAGGAGGGGACCTGCCGCGGGGTGATGGCGTGGTGCCTCGACGACGGCACCATGCATCGCTTCCGCGCGCAGACCGTGGTGCTGGCAACCGGCGGCTACGGACGCACCTATCTCTCCTGCACGTCGGCGCATACCTGCACCGGCGATGGCGGCGGCATGGTGCTGCGTGCGGGCCTGCCCTGCCAGGACATGGAGTTCGTGCAGTTCCATCCCACCGGCATCTTCCCGGCCGGCTGCCTGATCACCGAAGGCGCGCGCGGCGAGGGCGGCTATCTCACCAATTCCGAAGGTGAGCGCTTCATGGAGCGCTACGCACCGAGCGCCAAGGATCTGGCGAGCCGCGACGTCGTCTCCCGCTCGATGACGATGGAGATCAATGGCGGACGCGGCTGCGGGCCGCACAAGGACCACATCATGCTGCACCTGGAACATCTGGGTGCGGACCTGCTGCACGAAAGGCTGCCGGGCATTTCCGAGACCGCGCGGGTGTTCGCCGGTGTCGACGTGACGAAGGCGCCGATCCCGGTGCTGCCGACCGTGCATTACAACATGGGCGGCATCCCGACCAACCTGCACACCGAGGTGCTGCGGCCCACCGCGAGCGACCCTGACGCGGTGGCGCCAGGGCTGATGGCGGTCGGCGAAGCGGCCTGCGTGTCCGTCCATGGCGCGAACCGGCTGGGGACCAACTCGCTGCTCGATCTCGTGGTGTTCGGCCGCGCCGCCGCGCACCGCGCCGCCGCGACGCTGAAGCCCGGCGCGGCGCAGAAGCCGCTGCCAGCGGGCGCCGGCGAGGCCTCGCTCGACCGGCTGGACGCGACGCGCCACGCCAAGGGCGGCACGCGCGTCGCCGCCCTGCGCGAGCGCATGCAGCGCACGATGCAGAGCCATGCCGCGGTGTTCCGCACCTCCGCGTCCCTGGCCGAGGGGGTGGTGAAGATCCGCGAGGCCTGGCGCGGCATGGACGACATGGCGGTCGCCGATCACGGGCTGATCTGGAACTCCGACCTCGTCGAGGCGCTGGAGCTGCAGAACCTGATGGGCAACGCGATGACCACGATGGCCGGCGCCGAAGCCCGCCACGAGAGCCGCGGCGCGCACGCGCATGACGACTATCCCGAGCGCGACGACCAGACCTGGATGAAGCACACGCTGGCCTGGTGCGGCGAGGGCGGCGAGGTGACGCTCGCCTACCGGCCGGTGCGGCTGCAGACGCTGACCGACGAGGTCGATGTCATTCCTCCTAAGAAACGAGTCTACTGAGGCAGGGGCGCCATGCCCCGGCCCCATCCCTGCGACGGTATCAACTGACGGCACCTGGACATACCCATGGTCGAATTCGCCCTGCCCGCCAACAGCCGCGTCACCGCCGGGATCACGCACCCGGCGCCGTCGGATGCCGCGAACACGCGGACCTTTCGCATCTATCGGTGGAACCCCGATGACGGGAAGAACCCTCGGACCGACGTCTACACGGTCGACATGGACCATTGCGGCCCGATGGTCCTGGACGCGCTGATCAAGATCAAGAACGAGATCGATCCGACGCTGACCTTCCGCCGCTCCTGCCGCGAGGGAATCTGCGGTTCCTGCGCGATGAACATCGACGGCACCAACACCCTCGCCTGCCTCAAGCCGATCGACGAGGTGAAGGGCGACGTGCGCGTCAACCCGCTGCCGCACATGCCGGTGGTCAAGGACCTGGTGCCGGACCTGAGCCAGGCCTACGCGCAACTGCGCTCGATCGACCCGTGGCTGAAAGCCGACACGCCGCCGCCGCCGGACGCGGAGCGGCGGCAGAGCAAGTGGGAGCGCGAGAAGCTCGACGGGATGTGGGAATGCATCCTGTGCTTCTGCTGCTCCACCGCCTGCCCGTCCTACTGGTGGAACGGCGACCGCTATCTCGGCCCGGCGGTGCTGCTCGCGGCCTATCGCTGGATCGCCGACAGCCGCGACGAGCGCACCGGCGAGCGACTCGATGCGCTGGAGGATCCGTTCAAGCTGTATCGTTGCCATACCATCATGAACTGCACGGAGACCTGCCCCAAGGGCCTCAACCCCGCGAAGGCGATCGCGAAGATCAAGACGCTGCTGCTCGAGCGGCAGGTCTAGTGTCAGGGGCCGCGCCCGAATGAGCGGCGGCCGGGGCGGCGGGCCCCGGCGGGCCCAGGAGCGGGCTGGCCAGGGACGGGCTGGCCAGGGGC
>JAJXSZ010000181.1 GCA_021784255.1 Pseudomonadota bacterium
GCGCTGTTCGCGACCATCGTTGCGATCCGCGCGGCAGCGACCCCGGTGCTGCTGGTGGAACAGAACGCCGAGGCAGCGCTGGCGATCGCCGATCGCGGCGTCGTACTGGTCGATGGCCGCATCGCCCATGTCGGCGCGGCCGGCGCCATGGCCGCGGATCCCGAGATCCGGCGCCTTTTCCTCGGCGGGTGAACCGCTATAGTCGCGACAAAACAGGGAGACCGTACCATGAAAATCGGACTGACGCGGCGACGCGCGCTGCTCGCCGGCCTCGCCCTTCCGGCCTTTGCGCCGGGCCTCGCCGAGGCGGCGCAATCCATCCCGATCGGCACCCTGACGCCGCTGACCGGCGCCGGGGGTGCCTATGGGCCATCGATGGCCAAGGTGGCGAAGGCGGTCGTCGACGAGATCAACGCCGCCGGCGGCGTGCTGGGCCGCAGGCTCGCGCTGACCTCCGAGGACAGCGAAACCAATCCCGACGCCGGCGTGAAGGCGGCGCACAAGCTGATCGACATCAATCACGTGGTGGCGATCTGCGGCACCTGGGCCTCCGCAGTGACGACGGCGGTGGCGCCGGTGTGCTGGCAGAGCAAGACGATGCTGTTCACCGTCTCCGGCGCCGATAGCATCACGCTGCTGCCGCACCATGGCTACATCATCCGCACCCAGCCCAACTCGCACCTGCAGGCGGTGAGCGTCGCCGACTTCATGGCCGCGCGCGGGATCAAGTCGTTCTACTCGCTCTCCGTGCAGTCGCCGTTCGCCACGAGCGTCTACCAGCAGATGGGCGCGGAGCTGGCGACCAAGGGCGGCAAGGCGCTCGGCGATACGATCTATGACGGCAGCAAGACGAGTTTCCGCACCGAGGTGGAGAAGGCGGTCGCAACCAAGCCGGAGCTGATCTTCCTCAACAGCTACGCGCCCGATCTCGCGATCCTGCTGCGCAACATCTACCAGGCGGGGTTCAGCGGCCCGCGTTTCACCCCGGGCTACGCGGCGACGCCGAAGCTGATCGCGAGCCTGCCCAAGCCGGTCACCGACGGGCTCATCAGCTACGCGCCCTCGCCCGACCCCGGCAGCCCTGGCTACAAGCGGGTAAAGCAGATCCTCGGGACCGAGCCCGATCCGTATTCGGCGCAGATCTACGACCATGTCTCGCTCGCGGCGCTGGCGATGGCGCAGGGCAAGGCAGCGACCAGCCAGGCGATTCACGACAACGTGCGCGCCGTCGGCAACCCGAACGGCGTCGCGGTGACCGACGCCGTCGCCGGACTGAAGGCGATCGCGGCAGGTCATACGATCAACTATTCCGGCGCTTCCGGCCCCTGCAAATTCAACGCGATCGGCGACATCCTCAGCAGTAAATTCCGTTTCGATCTCGTCAGGAACGGCAAATCGACGCTGCTCACCATCTCGTGACGGCGGGGCGATCTTGATCGCCATTGCCCAGGCGATCGTGAACGGGGTACTGGCCGGCGCGGCCCTGGCGGTGCCGGCCATCGCCTTCACCACCATCTTCGCCGTGCTGCGCTTCGCCAATTTCGCCGTGGCCGGTTTTGCAACCCTCGGCGCCTATGGCGGCTGGCTGGTCAACACGCGGCTCGGCGTGCCGGCGGTGCCGGCCCTGCTGGGGGCCTGCGTTGCGGGCGGGGCGGCCGCGGTCATCGTCGACGAGGCGGCGCTCAAGGGGCTGCGGCGGCGCATCCGCCCGGGCGAAGCGGCGCTCGCGCCGGCGATCGCCTCGGTGGCGGCGACGCTGCTGCTCGAAAACGTGGCACGGTTCCTGTTCGGCAACGATCCGCAGGGCTACGACCTGCCGGTGTTTCGCGACTGGCATATCGGTGCGCTCGCGGTCGGGCCGCAGCAGCTCGCCGACGCGGCGATCGCGCTGGTCGCGATGACGGCGCTGTTCCTGTTCCTCGGCTTCACCCGCGCCGGGCGGACCATGCGCGCAGTGGCGGACAACCCCGGCCTGGCGGCGCTGAAGGGGATCGATGCCGCGCGGGTGGGGCGGATCGCGACCTTTGCCGCGGGCGCGCTTGCCGGGCTCGGCGGGATGCTGATCGGCTTCGACACCAGCCTCGATCCGCTGCTCGGCTTTCGCGTCATGCTTTCGGTGTTCGCCGCGGCGGTGGTCGGCGGGCTCGGCAGCATCCCGGGCGCGGTCGCCGGCGCCTTCGTCGTCGGGCTCGGTGAGGAAATGGCAACGCTGGTGGTGGACCCCGCCTACCGGACCGCGGTGGGCTTCGCCGCGATCCTGATCGTGCTGTCACTGCGACCGGCGGGGCTGTTCGGCGAGCGGACCGCCTGATGCTCGCCTATCTCGTCCAGATGGCGAGCTTTGCCGCCATCACCGCGCTGATGGCGCTCGGGCTCGACCTCATCTGGGGCCTCGGCGGCATGGCCAATCTCGGACTGGCGGGCAGTGCCGCGGTCGGCGCCTACGCGGCGGCGCTGCTGGGCGTGAAGCTCGGGGTGGCATGGCCGCTGGCCTGGCTGGCGGCGGCGCTGCTCGCCGCGGGCAGCGGCGCGATCCTCGCGGGCCTGACGGCGCGGTTGCGCGGAGACTATCTCGCCATCGTCACGCTGGGCTTCGCCGAGGTGATGCAGCTCGCGGCGTCCAACGAGGTCTGGCTGACCGGCGGGACGGGCGGCATTCCCGGGGTGCCGGCGCCATGGCGCGGCAGCCTGCACGGGCTGGCCTTCGATGCCGCCTTCGCGGCCCTCGCCTGGGGCCTGGTGGTGGTCGCGGCCCTGCTCCTGGCACGGCTCGGCGCTGCACCGTTCGGGCGCGTGCTGCGCGCGATCCGCGAGGACGACACCGTCGCCGCCGTGGCCGGCAAGCGCGTGCTTCGCTTCAAGGTGCGCGCCTTCGCGGCGGGCAGCGCGCTGGTGGGGCTCGCCGGCGCGCTCGGCGCGGCGCTCGAGGGCTTCGTCGCACCGGACAGCTTCTCCGCGCTGCTCACGCTCACCGTGGTCCTGGCACTCTGCGCCGGCGGACCCGGCGGCGTCTGGGGCGCGCTGCTCGGCGGCGTGCTGGTCACCGCGCTGACCGAGGCCACGCGCTTCGCCGCCGATGCCCTGCCCGCGGTCTCCGCCGTGCAGGCGGCAGCACTGCGCCAAGGCATGATCGCGCTCGCCCTGATCCTGATCCTGCACCTGCGCCCCGCCGGCATCCTGCCGGAACGGCCGCGCGCCATCCCCAAGGAGCTGCGATGAACCGCCCCGACCCCACGCCGCACCTCGCCGCGATCGTCCGCGCCCACCGCGAGACCGATCAGCCGCTGGCAACCTTTCGCGCCGTCGACGCGGCGATGGGCGCGTGCATCGGCCACAGGCTGTTCACCATCCTGATCCATCACCCGGGACTGCGGCAGAGCGAGCGCTTCTACAGCAACCAGCCGCACGCCTATCCCGTGGGCGGGCGCAAGCCGGTGACGGACGCGCCCTGGATGCAGCGCGTGATCCAGGGTGGCGAGATCTACATCGGCCATGATTATAACGATATCAAAACCGTGTTCTTCGACCACGAGCTGATCCGCTCGCTCGGGTGCGAGAGCGTGCTCAATGTGCCGGTGCGCTGGCGGGGGCAAACGCTGGGCACGCTCAATCTGCTGCACGAGGCGGGCTGGTACCGACCCTCCGACGAGGCGACGGCACGGCTCGTCGCACACCTCGCGCTACCGGCGATGATGCTGATCGCGCAACAATAGGGACGACCGCCATGGCCTATCTCGGCAACGCGACGCGCCAGCACCGGCTCGACCTGATGCGCCGGCTGATGGACCGCGAGGGGCTGGACGCGCTCGCCTTCACCAGCGCCGACTTCTTCCAGTTCGCGACCAATTTCGCGACCGACGTGCAGACCTGGGAACGGCCGGTCGTGTGCGTCGTGCCGCGCGACGGCGAGCCCTTTGCCGTGCTGTGCGAGCTGTCCACCCATCACTGGCGCTATGCCAGCGAGGATCAGCGGCTCTGGGTCGCGGATGCGAGCTTCTATGCCGAGCATCCGCGCACCGGGGCGCGCCTGCCGCTGGCCGCGCAATGGCCGGAGCTGGTGGCCGAGAAGCTGCGCGGCGCCGGCCTCGCCAGCGGGCGCATCGGGGCCGAGGCGGCCGGCGGGCCGCTGGGCCGCGCCGTGGCCTTGCTGGCGAAGGCTAGGCTGGAGCCGATGCTCGCCGAGTTCCGCGCGCTGCGATGGGTCAAATGCGCCGAGGAACTGGCACTGATGCGCGAGATCGCCGGCCTCTCCGACTGGGTGCAGGACCGCTATCGCGAAGCGATCCGCCCGGGGCGGATGGTGATGGAGCTGGACATGGCGATGGCGACGCTGATGGCCGAGGAAGGCGGACGGCGCTTCCCCGGCGAGCATCTCGAGATCATGCGCTGCTGGACGCTCTCCGGCCCGGCCTCGGCCGCGCCGCACGGCGATGGCAAGCAGGCGGGAGCACGCATCGAGGCCGGACACGGGCTGGTGAACATCGTGATCCCGCGCGTCAACGGGCTGGTGGTGGAGAACGAGCGCACCTGGTTCTGCGGCAAGCCTTCGCCCGAGCAGCAGCGCCTGTTCGAGACCGCGACCGCCGCGAACGAGGCGGCGGCGGCAGCAGCGATCGCGGGACGGCCAGTGAGCGGGATCGACGCGGCGGCACAGGCGGTGATCGAGCGCGCGGGCTATGGCGAGTTCATCCTGCACCGCACCGGCCACGGTATCGGCGTGCTCGGGCACGAATTTCCGGAAGACATGGCCTTCAACAACCGCGCGCTGCTGGCAGGCGAGGTCTATTCCGCCGAACCCGGGCTCTACGTGTTCGGCCTCGGCGGCTTCCGCCACGACGATACGGTGGTGGTGGGCACGGTACCGGAAGTGCTGACCAAGGCGCCGAAGGACCTGCGCAGCCAGACCATCGCCTGAAGCCCCCGCGCGCACAGGAGAGCAACGTGGCCCGTTACGATATCGGACCGATGCCGGCGCAGGTGCCGGCCGAGGTCATCGCCCTGCTCCGCCAGGCGGAAACCGCGACGGTCGGCCACTGGCGCCACTGGGGGTTCTGCGACCGCCGCATCGCGCCGGTGCTGCGCCGGCGCGTGGCCGGCACCGCCGTCACGGTGGCGATCCCGGGGCCCGACTCGACGCTGCTGCACCATGCGGTCGGCTTGCTGCGGCCTGGCGACATCCTGGTCGTCGACCGGCTCGGCGATGACCGGCATGCGTGCTGGGGCGGCTGGGTGACGACCGCCGCCAAGGCGGCCGGCGCCGCAGCCGGCGTGGTCGACGGCCCGTGCACCGATATCGAGGAGATCGAGACCGCCGGTTTCCCAATCTGGTGCCGCGGCATGGCGCCGATCACGACCCGGCTTTACGACCTCGGCGGACGGCTCAACCAGCCAGTCGCGGTCGGCGGCGTGGTGGTGATGCCGGGCGATGCGGTGCTGTGCGACGAGAGCGGCGTGCTGGTGCTGCCGCCCGCCGAGGCCGAAGCCGAGGCGCGGCAGGCGATTGCACGCCAGGCGCGCGGACTGGCGATGCAGGCCAAGGTCGCCGATGGCGACAAGCTCGGCACACTTTCCGGCGCCACCGCCACGGTCCTCGCGGCCAGGGGCTAGGCCGATGATCGGGATCGATTGGGGCACCACATCGTTCCGCGCCTGGCGGCTCGGGGCCGATGGGACGGTACTCGGCGCGCGCGCCGCCGCGCGCGGCATCCTCGCCGTGAGCGACGGCGGCTTCGCCGCGGCGCTGCGCGAGCAATGCGGCGACTGGCTGGCGGAGGGCGAGGACCGGGTGCTCCTCTCGGGCATGATCGGCAGCCGGCAGGGCTGGGTCGAAACGCCCTACCTGCCCTGCCCCGCCGGCATCGAGGATCTCGCCGCCGCGCTGGTGGCGGTGCCCTTCCCGGGCGCCGAGATCCGGCTGGTGCCCGGACTCTCTGCGCGCGATGGACAGGACGTGCCAGAGGTCCTGCGCGGGGAGGAGACGCAGATCGCCGGGCTCGATTTCGCCGACGGGCTCGTCTGCCTGCCGGGCAGCCACAGCAAATGGGTGCGCCTCGAGGCGGGCCGCGTCGCCGGCTTCGAGACCTACTTCTCCGGCGAGACCTTCGCGGCGCTGCGCTCGGCGACCATCCTGGGGCGGATGATGGGCGACGGGCCGACTGACCTCGCCGCCTTCGATCGCGGCCTCGGGCGCGCCGGCGATCCGGGGCATCTCCTGCATCACCTGTTCGGGGTGCGCACACTGGGGCTTGGAGGCACGCTCGCGCCGGCGGCAAGCGCTTCGTACCTGTCGGGCCTGCTGATCGGCCACGAGGTGGGCGCGGCGATGGCCGCCGGCGCGAGCGTCACGATCGTTGCCAATGCGCAGCTTTCGCCCCTCTATGCGCGCGCCGTCGCGGCGCGGGGCGGGGTCGCGACCCTGACCTCGCCCGACGCGGCCGCGCGTGGCCTCGCGCGCATCGGAGCACGCGCATGGTGCTGAACCTTGCCGCCGCGCTCGGGCGCTGCCCGCTGATCGCGATCCTGCGCGGCGTGCGCGCGGACGAAGCCGAGGAGATCGCGACCACGCTGGAA
>JAJXSZ010000182.1 GCA_021784255.1 Pseudomonadota bacterium
GGTGACGAAGGTCGAGGCGGCCTGCGGGCCGTTGGGCAGCACCAGCGCCACGCGGTCGCCGCGGCCGATGCCCATGGCATTGAGGCCGGCGACCGTGGCACCGGCCAGGTCGCGAAGCGCCGCGTACGTCAGCGGCGGGCGCGCATCGGCGTCGGCGGTGGCGGCGATCGCGGGCGCGCTGGCATCCCCGCGCGCGAGCAGCGTTTCGATCGTGGTCGGCTGATGGGCCATCTCGTGCCTCCGGGCGTGGCGGTCCCTCCCGCCATAGCCCCGGGCCGGCGCGACGAAAAGGTCAGCCGAGAACGCGGTAGAGCCAGAGTCCGACCGTGGCGATCAAGGCCCAGCCGCCGACCGACAGCAGCAGGACGACCGGATAGGCGATGTCGGGGGGAAGGCGGTCGCGTTCCTCGCGGCGGACCTCGCCGCGCCAGGCCTCCTCCACGGCGCCGTGGCTGGCGGCCGCGGCGACGGGCTGGAACCGGACGGCGACGGGCAGGACAGGCACGGCTTCCATGGCGCGACTCCGACGAGATGGCCGGACCGTTTTCCACTGTCACCGTTAAGCCATCGTTTCGATTCGCTACACCCTGCAAGATTCGTCGCAGCCAGCACGCCAGGCACGCGGCCGGCGTCACCGCTCGAGGTCGAGCCAGTGCATGTCCATCACATCGGTGGCAAAGCGCGTCTTGTAGCGGGCTTCCCCGGCCAGAAAATCGTAGACGTCGCGACCCGCCGCGGCGTGCTCCTCGATCGCCAGCCAGTGGCAGACCTGGCCGATGCTCGGGCCCGCCGCCGTGCCGGCGAAGCCCGACTGATAGGCCAGCACCCGGCCGTCGTGGACGAAGTTGTAGAGCAGACCCAGCAGGCGCGGGCCGGCGGTGATGCGCAGCAGCTCCGCCTCGCCGCGCGGCAACGCCCGCGCCAGCAGGGCCTCGTGGAAGCGGGCGAAGAACGGCTCGCGGAAGGCGCCCGGCTGGCCGCGCGCGCGCCACGACGCCTGGTGCAGCCCGGCCATCTCGTGCAGGAAGGCGAGCGCCTCGGCTTCGTCCCCGGCCCGCGCGAGGGTAAGCGGCCCGGCGGCTTCCAGCGCCCGGCGCGCGCGGCGAAGCTGCTGGCGGGCGTTGGCCGAAAGCAGCGGCGCGATGCCACCCGAGGACCGGACCCGACCGAGATCGACCCAGGGCGCCGGGCGCGGCTCCGCCCGCCGCCAGGCCTTTCCGGTCGCGCGCGCGGCGAGCAGCGTCGGCTCCTCGACACCGCTCAGCACCAGATGGCCATGGCGCAAGGCGGCGCGCAGGCAATCGGCGATCAGCGCGGGATCCCGGGCGAGCACCCCGTTATGCTCGATGAACGGCGTATCGAGGACGCGGCGGCCGGCCTCGTGCAGCCAGAGCCGCGCCCGCCCGAACCAGCGCCGGCGGCGGTTGAACAGGGCGAGCGCCACCGTCTCGCCGGCCGCCTCGCCGGCCACCAGCAACGGCGCGTCGAAACGTTCCGCCGCCAGGCAGCCGACCCAGGTCCAGGACGTGAAGAACGAGGCTCCGGCCAGCGACTCGAGAGCGCGCCAGCGCCAACCGAGCGCCTCCCATGCCGCCGCGTCGCCCGGCTCGATCGGCGAGACCGTCACCGTTGCCATGCGCTGCCAGTGCGGCGCGGCGCGGGTCATGTCAACGCTGGCGTTCGATCGCCGCCGGCTGGCGCCCCTATCGCAGCCGACCTGCATCGGGCAGGCTGCGACCATCGGAGACGATCGCGTGTCGCTGGGTCCGCTGCCTTCCGCGCTGCTGCTGCCCCCGGGCAACCTGCTGATCGGCGGGATCGCCGCGGTCGTGCTGCCCTGGCCGGGCCGCGCCAGGCGGCTGATCCGGTGGCTCGGTCGGGTGGCGCTGGTGCTGGTGCTGGTGCTGGCCGTGCCGATCGTGCCGACGCTGATGACGATCGCCCTGCAGAGCCGGTTGCCGCTCACCCCCCCGAAGAGCGATCCGCCGCGGGCAATCGTCATCCTCAGTGCCGAGGTGCGCGCCAGCGCCCCCGGCGCGCTCGAACCGGCCGCGAGCGCCGGGCCGATGACGCTCACGCGGGTGGAAGCGGGCGTGCGCCTGGCGCGGCGCACCGGCCTGCCGATCCTGGTCACCGGCGGCGTGGTGCTGGCGCAGACACCGCCGGCGGGCGAGGTGATGGCCCGGCTGCTGCAGACCAGCTTCGGGCTCACGCCCGCCTGGGTGGAAAGCCGCTCGCGGAACACCTGGCAGAACGCGGCGTATTCGGCGCCGCTGCTGCTCGGCGCGGGAATTCACTCGATCTATCTCGTGACCGACGCCGGACACATGCCGCGCGCCATCATCGCCTTTCGCCACGCCGGCATCGTCGCGACGGCGGCCCCGGTGCGCCTCGCCGTGCTGCCGCGCGACTTTCCGTCGCTCGGAACGCTGCTCCCCAACCCTGACGCGCTCGCACGCTCCGAACTCGAGATCCACGAGGCGGTCGGGCTGCTCTATTACTGGCTGCGCGACCGGTGGTGAGCGGACGCACCGTGACGCAGCGCGCGGCATGAGCGGGCGCCGGCAGCAGGACGTCGAGGAGGCGCAGGACTGGCGCGATCTGGCGCCGCTGGTCGCCGCCGGCGGCCGGGAGAGCCTGTTCCTCGACGACGTCTGGTGGCGGACGATGCTGCAGGCCGGGTTGGCGCGCGACGAGCAGCCCCGTTTTCTCCTCGCGCGCCGCGACGGGCAGCCCTCGCTCGGCCTGGCGCTCGTCCGCCGGCAAGGGCACGGCATCGCGGCACTCGCCAATGCCTATACCTGCCTGTGGCGACCGCTCGCCGAGGAGGTGCGCGTGGCCGACGCCGCGGCGCTCGGGCATGTCCTGCGCCGCGAGGGCCTGGTGCGGCTCGACGCGATCCCCGCCGAGTGGCCGGGCCTCGCCGCGTTTGCCGCGGGGCTGCGCGAGGCCGGCCTCGCTGTCCGGCGTTTCCGGCATTTCGCCAACTGGCACGAGGCGCTGGGCGGGCGGCGTTGGGACGCCTATCTCGCGGCGCGACCGGGCGCGCTGCGCTCGACCTTGCGCCGGCGTGGCCGCAAGGCGGAGTTCGCGTTCGACGTGGTGAGCAGACCCGGCGCCTCGCTGGAGGCGGCCATCGCCGACTACGAGGCGATCTATGCCCGCAGCTGGAAGGAACCCGAGCCGTTCCCGGCCTTCAACGCGACCCTGATGCGCAACCTCGCGGGCGTGGGCCTGCTGCGGCTTGGCCTGCTGCACGACGGCGCGCGCCCGGTCGCGGCCCAGCTTTGGGCGCTGCGCGCCGACCGCCGGCACGCGACGGTGCTGAAGCTCGCGCACGACGAGCAGGACCGGGCGGCCTCGCCGGGCTCGTTGCTGACGGCGGCGATGCTGCGCCGGCTGATCGACGAAGAGGGGATCGCGAGTTTCGACTTCGGCCGCGGCGACGACGACTACAAGCGGCTCTGGGCCGGCGAGCGGCGCCAGCGCCTGGGTCTGCTGCTCGCGGACTGGCGGCACCCGAGGGGCCTCGCCGCATTGTTGCGGCATTGCGCCGGCAGGCTGCGCACCCGGCTGGGTGTGCTATAGGCGCGCCCAGCCTCCACGAAACCGCCCGAACCAGGAGACGCATCGTGATCATCCTCCGCCTCGCGTTCGCCGCCGGCCTCGCTCTTGCTGCAACCCCGGCCCTGGCGGCGACGCTGGTCGCCGGCCCCGGCCAGACCTACAAGCTGCCCTCGCAGGCGATCAACGCCGCCCAGGCAGGCGACACCGTCCAGATCCTGCCCGGCGACTATCTCGACTGCGCCTTCGTGCGCCGCAACGATATCACCATCGAGGGCAAGGGCGCCGCCAAGGACGTCATCATGTCCGACAAGACCTGCGGCGGGAAGGCGATCCTGGTGGTCGACGGCAACAACGTCACCGTGCGCAACATGACGCTCGCGCGCGCCGCCGTGCGCGACCGCAACGGCGCGGGCATCCGCGCCGAGGGCGGCAACCTCACCGTCGATGGCGTGCGGTTCATCAACAACGAGAACGGCATCCTGTCGTCGGCCAACCCGAAGGCGACGATAACCATCCGCAACAGCCTGTTCGACGGCAACGGCGGCTGCTACCGCGCCTGCGCGCACGGGATCTACATCGGCGACATCAAGAAGCTTCTGGTCGAACACAGCGTGTTCCTTGACACGCACCAGGCCCACCACATCAAGTCGCGCGCCGCCGAAACGGACGTGATCGGCAGCACCATCGAGGACGGGCCGACCGGTACCGCCAGCTACCTGATCGATGTTGCCAATGGCGGCAAGATCCTCATCGAGGGCAACACGATGGAAAAGGGGCCCAAGGCGGAGAACCACACGACGGCGATCATGATCGGCGAGGACGGCGTGACCCATCTCAGCCTGAAATTCATCATCAAGGACAACACCTTCACCAACGACATGCCGTATCCGACGTACTTCGTGGACAACTTCACGCGTGGCGAGGCGATCCTGACCGGCAACAAGTTCAAGGGCCGGGTGACACCGCTTCGCGGCGTCGGCACGGTGCACTGAGCGGGAACGTCAGCGCGCGGGCGACAGGGCTGGCTCCAGGGCGGCGAAGAGTCCCGGGGCGGGCACGAGGGCCGGCTTCGCCGATGCCCGGCGGGCATATTCGCTGAGGCATGCGCCAAGCGCGAAATTGTACCAATAGAAAGGCTGGAACGCGATGCCGATGAACATCGAGCACGGCACCAGCACCATCAGCCCGACCCCGAGCGCCTTGGCCAGATCCTCGCACCAGGCCAGGTCCGGGTTGCCGCGGCATCGCCGCGCCGTACGCTTCAATGAAACCCAGGTGCCGAGCACCAGCGCGACAAAGATGGCGAGGCCCGGGAAACCCTGCTCGCCGAGCACTTCCATAAATGAATTATGGAAGGCGCGGCCGTGCTGGACGACCGCCGGCTCGCCGGGCGCGAGCGAGGGAATTCGGATCGTGTCGATAATGAAAGAGTTGAAGCCGCCGCCCAGCGGATGCGTGCTGGCGAATCGCAGCGTCCATTTCCAGACCTCGATCCGCGTCATCGCCGAGGGGTCTTGCTGGTAGTGCGCGATGGTGTCCATGCGCGCGGTCCATGATGGCGGGGCAAAGTAGACGAGGGCGACGACCACCGGAATGATGGCCACGATCGTGACGAGCTTGCGCCGCGATTCCATGAAGACCAGCATCGCCAGCACCGCCATGCCGATCAGCCCGGTCCGCGCAAACGTGCCGACCGAGGTGACCAGATACATCACGGCAAGACCGATGCCGCCGATGCGCCGCAGCCGGGGCAGGGGAACCATGAGCGCGTGGCGGCTGATCCAGAGCGCCCAGGGCAGCAGCATCAGGCAAACGGTCGCAAGGGTGCTGCTCTCGGAAAGGCCCGAGTTACTCAGAATCAGGCCGTGGTCCATGCCGTAGGCGCCGCCGGAGACAAGCTGCTTCACGCCGACGGGCAGGATCTGGATCAGCGAGGCGAACACGAAGACGAGGATGAAGGCCTCGATCTGCACCCGCGAACGAATCACATAGGGTATGAAGGCGGAGAACAGGACCGTCTTGAAGGCCCAGCTCCACTTGTCCATCACCGCGAAATGCGGCGCGACCGCCCACAGCAGCGTCACGCAGCACCAGGCCGCCATCATCACCGTGAGGAGGGTGCTCCAGCGCAGGCGCGGCGGCGCGCGCCGGTCGGCGAGGACGTACAACAGGATCGCCGCCGTCCCCATGACCATCGCCACCGGGACCGCCCCGAGCACCATGGAGCCGATATCCTGCGGCACGAACGCATCCACCCAGACATAGCCGAGCGTCAGCGCGAAAGGCGCTGTCGAGCCCAGGATGAGGAAGGCCAGATAGAGCAGGCCGCAGGCCAGGCCACGCAGCATCGCTCAGAGCCTGTCGTTGGTCTGGGTCGGCGCGATCCGCCGGCGCAGGGCGGCGCGGACGTCCTCCGGACGGATCGGCTTGAACCACGGCAGGCGCCGGTCGAGCACCACCGCCCGCAGAAGAAACAGGCCGACGAAAAACAGGCTGATGACGAGGGAGATATCGTCGATCACGGCGCGCTCGCGGATGGTTGGCGAGACGCCTGGACCCGGCTAATTGGTCGCTGGAAAGAGGCGATCATGCAGGACCCCACAGCCGATCCCGTCCCCGTCGATCCGCGCCTGCTCGAAATTCTCGTCTGCCCACTCACCCGCACGACCCTGGTTCTGGACCGCGAGCGGCAGGAACTGGTCAGCCGCGCGGCTGGGCTAGCCTACCCGATCCGCGACGGCATTCCCATCATGCTGCCCGACGAGGCACGCCACCTCGACGAAACTTGACATGCCCCTGGCCACCGAAATCCGCCTCAACCGCGCCGAGCGCCTGCTCCTCGTCACCTTCGACGACGCCACGACCGCGGAGCTGCCGGCCGAATACCTGCGCGTCGAGAGCCCGAGCGCGGA
>JAJXSZ010000183.1 GCA_021784255.1 Pseudomonadota bacterium
CCCTGCAGTCCCGCATGCCCCGCGTCCGAGGTCGCCGAGGCGCGCACGGCGCTGACATAGGGGAACCCGCCGGCGACGAGGTCGAGGCGGGAGTTGGAGCTATCGAGCCGATGCTCGTAGCCGAACAGCACCGCCGCATCGCTGAGCGCACCGCTGGCGGCGACGTGCAGCGTGTTGTTCCAGGACAGTAGGTCGCGCGCGCCGTGATAGCGGCTGTCGCCGGACGCGGCGTTCGGATCGAGCGCTTCGAGCGGCTGCACATAGTGGCGGTCGGTCTGCAGATGCGCGAGCGTGAGCGCGCTGTCCCAGTAGCCGAACAGTGTCGTCGTCGCTCCGAGACGGCCGTTCCAGGCATTGTCGTAGCCGCGATAGGCCTGGGAGTCGTAAGTCGGGAAACCGTGCTCCTTCAGCGAGAAGGCCGAGGTGCGGCCGTCGAGGCCGAGGAACAGGCGCGTGCCGGGGCGTGGCGTGTAGCCGAGTTCGAGCGAGCCGGCATCGCCGCGATAGAACTCGCGATGGCCGGCATAGACCGTCTCCCGTTTCGGAATCGTATCGCCGTAGGTGGTGTCCAGCGCCTGGGCGCCGAGGCGGTAGTCCCAGAGGCCGCTGCCACCGGCCAGCGTCGCCGCGGCCTCGCCGGTGGCCGGCAGCCCGGCACCCAGCGTGACCGTGCCGTGCGCCGGACCGCTGCCGCGCCTGGTGATGATGTTGATGACGCCGCCGATCGCGCCCGAGCCATAGAGCGAGGACATCGGGCCACGGACGATCTCGATGCGGTCCACGCTGGCCAGGGTGTCGACGCCGAAATTGAAGGCCGCTCCGGGATCGGACGGGTCGTTGAGCGGAACCCCGTCGCGCAGCACCAGCACGTGATCCGAATTGGTGCCGCGGATGAAGACGCTGGTGTTGCCGCCAGGCCCGCCCGAAGCGACCGGCACCAGCCCGGGGACCAGAGCCAGCGCGTCGGCGAGCGTCGTCGCCCCCGCCTGTTCGAGTTGCCGGCGGGTGATGACGGTCACGCCGGCGGGGATCTGCTCGATCAGCGTCGGCACGCGCGTCGCGGTGACGACCGTCTCGGGCAGTTGCAGCTCGGGCGCGGTCTGCGCCGCGGCCGGCAGCGTCGCTGCGGCGGCGCACAGGGATGTAACGATAGCGAAACGGCAAGGCGTCATGTCTCGCACTCCAGCAACGGGGATGCCCCCGCGGTTGTCAGGGCGATGCAAGCATGCGGGGTTTGCCCGTTGCGCCGGGGCTCCCCGCCCGGTGCGCGCGTGCGCTCTCGACTCCGGCCGGTCTCCTGGCTCGCGGCGCCGGGATTTCCCCCGTCCGGCACCGCCTTCTCGCCCTGGTCGGGCAATGGCGTGTGGCGCCGGACGCGCCGCTCACAGTTGCGGGGGCAGCCGCGGCCTGCGCCAGCCCGAAGGCTGGCGTTCCGCGTTCCCGTTTCAGCCCTCGCGGGCCACCGGAGTCTGGGCGGGACCCTAGCGCCCCAGGCGGCCGGGCGAAAGGGGGCGCGGGTGAAACAGCGCCGGCAGATCGGCCAGCGCCTGGCGCACCTGTTCCGCCTGCGCCCGGGTCAGCGTGCGGCGCCAGCGGCCGATGGCGCCGTCGCGGCCGGCATGGTGGCGGTGCCATTGCGTCACCGGGTCCGTGATGTCGCCGGAACGCGGGTCGCTCTGCAGCTCGGGGCGCACGGGGAACCGGGCGATCTGCGCCTCCACCGCCGGGCGGCGCAGCGCGGCAAAAATCGCCGCCCGCGCCGCGGCGTCGGCATCCACGCCGAGGTGGGCGGCAAGGCGCCCGACGGTCACTGGCAGGTCGACGAACCCATCCTCATAACGCAACGACAGCACGCCGGGCCGATGCGCCAGCCCGGCGACGAAACGGGCGGAGCGACGGACCCAGTCCAATGCGATCTCGAACGGGAAGTTCTGGTAGCGCATCAGCGAGGTCACGCCGTCGCGGGGATCGCGCAGGGTCACCAGGATGGCGGTCGCGCGCGTGGCAAGAAAATCCGCGACCTCGGGTGCCACGTCGTGCGTCTTGACCACGTGGCGACCGGAACCCAACCCTTGCGCATCCTCGCACCCGTTGATGAAGCGGGTGGCGACGGGGCCGGAACATTCGGCGAGGCGGCGGGCGACATTGAAAGCCCAGGTCGAGCCGCTGGCATAGGCGCCCGCACACCAGACGAGCATGCGCGCCCCGCCGGCCGCTCAGCGTCCCCTGAAGATCGGCCGGCGCTTTTCCATGAAGGCGGTGCGGCCCTCGCGGTAGTCCTCGCTGTCGAAGCACGCCTGCATGACGCCATCCATGGCGATGCGGTCGCGCCGGCTCTCGTCGCGTGTCACCTGCTCGACCATCACCTTGGCCGCGCGCAGCGACAGCGGCGCGTTCTCGGCCAGCGTGCCTGCGAGCTCCAGCACCACGTCCGACAGCTCGTCGTCGCGCACGGTGCGGTTGACGAGGCCGATGCGCTGCGCCTCCTCCGCGTCGATGCGCGCCCCGCTATAGAGCAGCATCCGGGCATGGGCGGGGCCGACGAGTTCGACCAGGCGGCGCGTCGGCTCCGGACCGTACGCGATGCCCAGGCGCGCGGCCGGAATGCCGAAGGCGCTGTCATGCGCCGCGATGCGCAGATCCGCCATCATCGCGATGCCGAGCCCGCCACCGAGGCAGAAGCCGCGGATCCGCGCGATCATGGGCTTGGGGAAATTGGCCAGCTTGTCGCGCCCGACGCTGGTGAGCCGGTCGTATTCGCGCTGCGCGTCGGCGTTGCTGCGCACCTGCTCGAACTGGCTGATATCCGCACCCGAAACGAACGCCTTGTGTCCGGCGCCGGTGAGGATGACGACGCGCACGCCGTCATCGGCCGCAAACGCCTCGAGGATCTCGCCCAGGCCCTGCCACATCCCCACCGACATCGCATTGCGCTTTTCCGGCTGGTTGAAGGTGACCAGGCCGACGCCGCCCTCGACCGCGGCGAGCATCTTGCCGTCGGCGAAGCTCCTGCCCGAAATGCCGCCGTGGCTGGTGTCGTTCACTTCACCGCCCCCTTGGCGCGCAGTGCCGCTATCTCGGTGGCATCAAGCCCCAGGGATCGCAGGATCGCGTCGGTGTGCTCGCCCGGGTCCGGCGTATGCGAGCGGACCGCCTTCGCCACCCCGCTCATGTTGAGGGCCGAGGCGACGACCATCTCGGTGCCGAGCGTGGGGTGCTGCATGGGCGTCGCCAGGCCCAGATGTTGCACCTGCGGATCGGCGAAGACCTTGTCGATGGTGTTGATCGGGCCGCAGGGAATGCCGGCCGCCTCGAACAGCTCGATCCAGTGGGCCGAGGGCTGTGTCCGGGTGATCTCGGCGATCGCGGCGTTGATCTCGCGGCGATGTTCGCTGCGGCCCTTGCCGCTCTGCCACTCGGGAATTTGCAACCATTCCGGCTTGCCGATGGTCTCGGCGAAACGGGCGAACAGGCGCGGCCCGCTGGCGGCGATGTTGATGTGGCCGTCGGCCGTCGGGAACACGCCGGTCGGGATGCCGGTCGGATGGTCGTTGCCGGCCTGGCCCGCGACTTCGCCGGCCATCAGCCAGCGCGTGGCCTGGAAATCCAGCATGAAGACCTGCGTCTCGAGCAGCGAGGTATGGACCCAGCGGCCGACTCCGGTGCGCTCGCGCTCGTAGAGCGCGGTCACGATGCCGAAGGCGAGCAGGCTGCCGGCGACGAGGTCGTCGATCGGGATGCCGACACGCATCGGCCCGCGGCCGGGCTCGCCGGTGATCGACATCAGCCCGCCCATGCCCTGGGCGATCTGATCGACGCCGGCGCGCGCGGCATAGGGCCCGTCCTGGCCGAAGCCGCTGATGCTGCCGTAGACCAGGCGGGGATTGACCGCGTGCACGTCCTCCCACGCGATCTTGAGGCGGTGCTTCACGTTGGCGCGCATGTTCTCGACGACGACATCGGCCGTCGCCGTCAGCCGCATGAACAGCGCATGCCCCTCCGGCGACTTCAGGTCGAGCATGATCGCGCGCTTGTTGCGATGCAGGTTCTGGAAGTCGAAGCCGTGACGGTCGCCGGAGATCTCCTCGCCGCCGCTGCCCGGGGGCTCGATGCGGATCACGTTCGCGCCCCAATCCGCGAGATGGCGCACGCAGGTCGGCCCGGCGCGGGCGAGCGTGAGGTCGAGCACGGTGACATTCGCAAGCGGCAGGGTGGTTGCGGTGGCGGCGCTGGGATTGGTATCTGGCACGGTATCCTCCGGGCAGCAGTGTCGGCCCCGAGCGGGGATGGCGCAAGTATGCCGGGTTTCAGACAGCGAGATGGAGGCGACGATGGTTCGGGTGCATCGGATCGCGGCGATCCCGGCGGACGGGATCGGCCCCGAGGTCATCGCGGCGGGGCTCGAGGTGCTGGACGCGGTCGCGGCGCGCGACGGCGGCTTTCGCCTCGAGGTGACGCCGTTCGACTGGGGCAGTGCCTATTACAGGAAGCACGGCCGGATGATGCCCGCGGACGGGCTGGCCCGGATCGAGGCGATGGACGCGATCTATTTCGGTGCCGTGGGCGCGCCCGATCTGCCGGATGACATTACGCTGTGGGGGCTGCGGCTCGCGATCTGCCAGGGCTTCGACCAGTTCGCCAATGTCCGTCCGACACGCATCCTGCCGGGGATCGAGAGTCCGCTGCGCCATGCGCGGCCGGGCGACCTCGACTGGCTGATCGTCCGCGAGAACAGCGAAGGCGAGTACGCCGGTGTCGGCGGGCGGGCGCATCGCGGCCTCCCGGAAGAAGTGGGCATGGAGGTCGCGGTGTTCACCCGCGCCGGGGTCGAGCGGATCATGCGCTTCGCCTTCGAGCAGGCGGCGCGGCGCCGGCGGCGGCACCTGACCGTGGTGACCAAGTCCAACGCCCAGCGCCACGGCATGGTGATGTGGGACGAGATCGCCGCCGCGACCGCCGCCCAGTTCCCGCAGGTCACCTGGGACAAGGAACTGGTGGATGCGATGACGATGCGCATGGTCAAGCGGCCGGCGAGCATCGACACGGTGGTGGCGACCAACCTGCACGCCGACATCCTCTCCGATCTTGCGGCCGCGCTGGCCGGCAGCCTCGGCATCGCGCCGACTGCCAACGTCGATCCCTCGCGCCGCCGGCCCTCGATGTTCGAGCCGATTCATGGCTCTGCCTTTGACATCACCGGCAAGGGCATCGCCAATCCCGTCGCGAGCTTCTGGACCGCCGCGCTGATGCTCGAGCATCTGGGCGAGGAGCGGGCGGCGGCACGGCTGATGGTGGCGGTGGAGCGGGTCTGCGCCGACGGCGTGCTGACGCCCGATCTCGGCGGCAAGGCAACGACCACGGACGTGACGCGCGCGGTGGTCGAGGCGCTGCGCGGCGCGAACTGAGGCGCCGTTACGCGACCGGCGTGCCGATGCCGAGCAGCGCCTCGCCCTTGTTCACCCAGAGGCTGCTCAGCGTGTAGAGCACGCTGCCCGCGTCGCGTGCG
The DNA here is from genome assembly GCA_021784255.1 of Pseudomonadota bacterium. Taxonomy (GTDB): domain Bacteria; phylum Pseudomonadota; class Alphaproteobacteria; order Acetobacterales; family Acetobacteraceae; genus JAJXXT01. Next base: position 5,507 of record JAJXSZ010000183.1, read on the forward strand.
GCGATCGTTGCGATCACGTCCCCAAAGAGCGTGCGGATCTCGCCGATCGTCTCGCCCGCCTGCACCGCCTCGCCGAGGCGCTTGGCGGGATACCAGAGCCCATCCTCGTCGGCCGCCGGGGCCCACATGGTCACCACCCGCACCGGGCCGGCCGGCGCCGGCCGCGCATGGACCATGCCGAGATGGGCGAGCACGCGCTCGATGCCGGCAAGGAGCTGCCCGACCCCATCTTCGGTCCAGACGCCATTGCCGCCGACCTCGGCCAGCAGGCTCGGCTTGCCGAGGCGGCCGGCGGCGTCGATCGTGTAGCCTTCGCCGCCGGCGGCGACGGCGATCGGCAGGCCGAAGACGGTGGCAAGCTCGCGCGATGCCTCGCTGTCGCGCGGAAACAGCGAGAACGGCGCCAGCGCCTCGCTGAGATCGCCGCCGTGCAGGTCAAGACAGGCGTCGGCCTGGGGGTAGATCTCGCTCACCAGCCAATGCGCCAGGCGCTCGGTGAAGCTGCCGTCGGGCCGGCCGGGAAACATGCGGTTGAGATTGCGCCCGTCCTCCGGCGCCACGTAGATCGCCCGCTTGCGCAACGCGCTCATGTTGAGGACGGGCAGGATCAGGATGCAGCCGCGCAGCCCGCGCGCCGGCCGCCGCGCCAGCCGCAGCGCCGCCTCGATCGAGGTATATTCCGAGCCATGGACGCCGGCGGTGACGACCAGGCAGGGACCCGGCGCCTCGCCCTCGATCACCGCGAAGGGGATGCGCGCGCCCTCGACCGGGCTGATCAGGCCGTGCTCGCGGCGCGGCTTGCCGGTGCGCAGCGGCGGGAGGTGAAGCGGCATGGGCGGCTCCCGGGAAAGTGGGCCCCGCGAGCCTAGAGCAATAGCCGACCAGATAGAATCATCTGGTCGGATTTCTTGCTCCAGGAAACTTGGAATCCAGAGCACCTTATCTCCGTTCTA
>JAJXSZ010000184.1 GCA_021784255.1 Pseudomonadota bacterium
CGCCGAAATCGTCTCCGCCCGTACCTCCTCCGCCAGCGCCTTCAACTGCTCCGGCGAAAAGTTACGCAAATCCCCAGGCCCACGAACCCGATCCAAATGCGGCGTCGCAGGCCGAGGCGAAGAGAGCGGGTCGGTCACGGGCTAGCCTTCGCGGTTGTTGCAAAATTACCACAGTTCACCGGAGAACCACCCGACACGCGCCGCCAACCGTCTGAATGCCCGGGTTTGGCCTTTCTTATCATATCAGATGTGCCTCGTGATGTTGCGGCTCGCGGCGGGCTGATCGCGCCGGAATCCCTGAATTCCGCCGCCATCGCCCCAGCGCCGGCCGTTCTTGCGGCATTGCGGGTGCGTTGCAAATTGTAATATCGGAACCGGGCGGAACAAGCCGCGTTGTTCCGAAAAGGGTGTGCCTCTCGATATCCGGCCCGCCGCGGGAGAAGGTAGGAATGCGCGTTATCCTGGCCCAGCCGCGTGGCTTCTGTGCGGGCGTCGAGCGGGCGATCGAAATTGTCGAACGGGCCCTGATCAAGTATGGGCCGCCCATCTATGTTCGCCATGAGATCGTGCACAATCGGCATGTGGTTGAGGATTTGCGCCGCCGCGGAGCGATTTTCGTCGACGAACTCGACGAAATTCCGGCCGGCGCGATGACCGTGTTCAGCGCCCACGGCGTGCCCCGGGCCGTCGAGGAGGTGGCCGCCGAGCGCGGCCTGCCAGTGCTGGACGCAACCTGCCCGCTGGTCGCGAAGGTCCACAACGAGGGCCGCCGCTATGCGGCGCAAGGGCGCGAGATCGTGCTCGTCGGGCATGCCGGCCATGCCGAGGTGGAGGGCACGATCGGGCAGGTGCCGGCCAGGGTGCACCTGGTGCAGACCGTCGAGGATGTCGCGATGATCGCGCCGGCCGATCCCGAACGGCTTGCCTACATCACCCAGACGACGCTGTCGGTCGATGACACACGCGGCATCATCGCGGCCCTCACGGCGCGCTTTCCGGCCATTGTCGGGCCCGACGTGCGCGACATCTGCTATGCGACGCAGAACCGCCAGCAGGCGGTGCGCGAGCTCGCGGCCGTGGTGGATCTGATTCTCGTCGTCGGCAGCCGCAACTCCTCGAACTCCAACCGGCTGCGCGAGATCGGCGAGGAGCTGGGCAAGCCGGCCTATCTTATCGACGACGCCGCCGCGCTGAGGCGGGAGTGGTTCCGCGGGATCGCGAGCGTCGGACTCACCGCGGGGGCCTCGGCGCCGGAGACACTGGTGCGGGGCGTCATCGAGGGGTTGCGCGCGATCGCGCCGGTCGAGATCGAGACGCTCGCGGGCGTTGCCGAGGATGTGCGCTTCCGTTTTCCGCTGGAACTGGCCGATGCCGTTCCGGCAGCCACCGCTCATGCCGCCTGAGGATCAGACATGCCCGTTCCGCTGAATCAGATCGTCCGTGTTGGCGCCTACGTGGTGCGCCAGCACCTCGCGGGGCGGCGACGCTATCCGCTGGTGCTGATGCTCGAGCCGTTATTTCGTTGCAATCTCGCGTGTGCCGGTTGCGGCAAGATCGATTACCCCGCGGAGATCCTGAACCAGCGTCTGTCGGTCGAGCAGTGCCTCGGTGCCGCGGCGGAATGCGGCGCGCCCGTGGTGGCGATCGCCGGTGGCGAGCCGCTGTTGCACAAGGAGATGCCGCAGGTCGTCGACGGGCTGCTGAAGCAGGGGCGGTTCATTTATCTGTGCACCAATGCGCTGCTGCTCGAGAAACAGCTCGACCGGTTCAAGCCGCACCGCAACTTCGCCTGGGACGTGCATCTCGACGGCGACGAGGCGATGCACGACGCCGCGGTCAGCCAGACCGGTGTCTTCACCCGCGCGGTTGCCGCCATCAAGGCGGCGAAGGCCAGGGGGTTCCGCGTCTGCATCAACACCACGCTGTTCGATGGTGCGAAACCGGAACGGGTTGCGACCTTCCTCGACGCCATCAACGCGGCCGGAATCGACGGGGTGATGATCTCGCCTGGCTATGCCTATGAACGCGCGCCGGATCAGGCGCATTTCCTCAACCGGCGCAAATCCAAGCAACTGTTCCGCGACATCTTTGCGCTCGGCCGCGGTAAGAAGTGGAAGTTCAATCAGTCCTCGCTGTTCCTCGACTTCCTCGCCGGCAACCAGAGCTATGTCTGCACGCCCTGGGGCAAACCGACACGCAACGTGTTCGGCTGGCAGCGGCCCTGCTACCTGCTCGGCGAGGGCTACACCGCGAGCTTCAAGGAGCTGATGGAAACCACGGACTGGGACAAGTACGGCACCGGCAATTACGAGAAATGCGCCGACTGCATGGTCCATTCCGGCTATGAGGCAACCGCCGTCGTCGATGCCGTGCATCATCCGTTGAAGGTGCTGCGGGTGGCGTTGCGTGGACCCCGGACAGAGGGGCCGATGGCGGCGGAGATCCCGCTCGATCGTCAGCGGGCCGCCGAGTTCGTGTTCAGCCGCCATGTGCAGGAAAAGCTGTCGGAACTGCATCACGAGCCGCGCAAGATGGCTGACGCCGCCGACTGAGCGGAGCGGCGACGCCGCTCGGCGCGCGTCACCGCACGGTGGCCGCGGCGTTCTCCGGCTTGATCGCGCTGGCAACCGCGGCACGCAGTGCGCGGCGCGCCAGGGCGGCGTCGTGCGCGAGGCCGATGAGGGCAAACACGTCGCGCGGGTGACGCAGGAGGTCGCGGGCGACGCGCGCGACGGCGATGCGCCCGTTGCTGTCCAGCGCCGCCGTGGCCGCGCTCGGCAGGTCGCGATCCCAGGCATCGCAGATCGCACGCACGACGGCGAAGGGGAGGTTTGCCACGTGGGCCGCCGCCGCAACGGCGCCGCTTTCCAGGTCCACCGCCGCGGCACCGGTGGCGACATGGGCGGCGTGGCGTGCTGGCACGCTGCCGATCGCCGCCTGCGCGCCCAGCAGCACGCCGCGGCGGCGGGAAAACCGCGTGGCCAGGGCTGCGTCCGTTGGCAGCAGCACACCGTCCACCAGCACCGCGTCGGCCACCACCAGATGGCCGGGGCGCAAGGCGGGCGAGAGTCCGCCAGCGAGGCCGAAGGAGAGCAGGGCATCCACGCCGTGGCGCAACAGGCGCAGCACGGCTTCCTCCGCGCCGGCGGCGGTGCCGCCGCCGATCTCGACGATCCCCAACGGGGCCGCGATACGCGCCTCGGCCTCCAGCCCGACCACCACGCCTAGTTTCACGGTCTTCTAAAAGCCCCAGGCGACGCGCCGGTCGTTGCCGCGCATCAGGTTGCGATAGCGCGCGAGCGCGAGGAGCGGAAAATAGAGTCTGTAGCCGTGGTAGCGGAGATAGAAAACGCGTGGGAAACCTACCGCCGTGTAGGGCGCTTCTTCCCAGGTGCCGTCTTGCCGTTGCGTTTCCGCAAGAAACTTGATGCCGCGCGCTACCGCCTCGCTCCCGGCTTCGCCCGCCGCCATCAGCCCCAGAAGCGCCCAGGCCGTCTGGGACGGGTTGCTGCGGTGGTAGCGGCCACGGCTGATGCCGGCATAGCTTGCGTTGTCCTCGCCCCAGCCGCCGTCCTCGCGCTGCGTGTCGCGCAGAAAGCCGACGGCCCGGCGCATCACGGGATCGTGCGCGGCCAAGCCGGCCGCATTGCAGGCGCAGAGCACGGACCAGGTGCCATAGAGGTAGTTGGTACCCCAGCGGCCGAACCAGCTCCCATCCGTCTCCTGCTCTGAGCGCAACCAAGCCAGTGCGCGGGCGATGACCTCCGCATCCTCAGGATTCCCATTCTGCGCCAGGAACGAAATACAGCGTGCCGTGACATCGGCCGTCGGCGGATCGAGCAATGCGCCGTGATCGGCGAACGGTATATGGTTGAGCACCAGGTGGTCGTTGTCGGCATCGAAGGCACCCCAGCCGCCGCCGCGGCACTGCATGCCCCGGATCCACGCGCGAGCGCGCTCGATCGCCGCCGTACCGGCGGTTCCGGCTGTGCCACCTGGTGCGGCGGCGCTCTCGTCATCCGGGGCGGCGCGGCGCTCTCGATCGAGCAACATGCCGACCACGGCGGTGTCGTCCACGTCGGGATAGTAATCGTTACGATATTGGAATGCCCAGCCGCCGACCGGCGTGCCCGGCCGCGCCCGGGCCCAGTCGCCCGCGACATCGCGGATCTCGCGCTCGCGCAGCCAGGCATTGGCGCTCGCGACCGCTGCGTCGACCCCCTGATCGGGTGCGCCCTGTGCGGCCTCGGCGAGCGCGTGCCCGGCGAGCGCCGTGTCCCAGACCGGCGAGAGGCAGGGCTGGACCCAGGCGCGGTCCGGCTCGCGCACGACCAGTTTTCTGAGTGCCTGCCACGCGATGTCTGTACGCGGATCGTCCGCGGGGATGCCCAGCGCGTCGAACATCATGGCGGTGTTGGCCATCGCCGGATAGATGCCGCCGAGCCCGTCCTCGCCGTTGAGACGCGCGATGACGAAGGCAAGCGCCGTGTCGATGGCACGCCGGCGGGAGGCGCGCGGGAAGAGCTTTTCCAGCGGTCGCAGTACCTGGTCGATGTAGCGGAAGGCCACGCCCCAGCGCGAACGATAAGGGCCGCGAATCCAGTCGCGAATCTGGTCCGGAGGTGTGACGAACAGCTCCGGCACGTGCACGCCCCGCGGATTGCGCGCGCGCGGCTGCAGCGCCAGCAACACCAGGAGCGGCACGATGACCGTGCGCGACCAATAGGAAACCTTGTCGAGGTGGAACGGAAACCATTGCGGCAGCAGCATGATCTCGACGGGCATCACCGGCACGGCGCGCCATGGCACCTCGCCGTAGAGCGCAAGCTGCGCGCGCGTGAAGACGTTGGCCCGCTCGGCGCCGCCGGCGGCATGAATCGCTTCGCGCGCGCGGCGCATGTGCGGCGCATCGGGTGGATCGCCGATCATTTTCAGCGCGAAGTAGGCTTTCACGCTCGCCGAGATATCGAAGGCTCCGCCATGGAAGAGGGGCCAGCCGCCGTGCTCCGCCTGGACGCCGCGCAGATAGACGCCAATCCCTGCCTCCAGGGCTGGATCGAGCCGATCGAGGAAATGCGTCAGCAGGACGAATTCGGCCGGAATGGTGGCGTCGGCTTCGAGCGGAAAGACGAAATGCCCGTCCTCGCGCCGGTGCGCGAGCAGGGCGGCGCGGGCGCGCGAGATGGCGTCGTCGATCCGGGCAAGGTCGGTTGCGAGCGGCGCTTCGAGCATCGCGGTCAAATTCAAACTAGCCGGGAGAGGGGCCGGTGGGGAGCGTCGCGCCCGGTTCCAGGAGCAGGGCGGCAGCGCGATCGCCGGACCTGATGGCACCTTCGATCGTTGCGGGCAAGCCGGTCGCGGTCCAGTCCCCGGCGAGGACGAGGTTGGCGAGCGGCGTGCGCGGCTCGGGGCGGCGCGCGTTCTGGGCGGCGGTTGCGGCAAAGGTGGCGCGGCGTTCCTTCACCACCCGCCAGGCGGGCACCGGCGCGCTGGCGAGCCCGGCGGCGGCGGCGACGTCGGACCAGACGGTCCGGGCCAGTTCCTCGGCATCGCGGTCGACCACGCGGTTGGCGGCGGAGATGGTAACGGACAGCACCTGCGGGCGGGCGAACAGCCATTCCGCGGTGCCGCCGATGATGCCGATGAAGCCGGCGCCGCCAGGAAGCTGCGCGGTGATGCGGTAGTGCAGGTTGACGATCGCCTCGAAGGCATCGGGTGCGGTGATGCCCGGCAGCAGTGTCGGCGCGACGCCGGCCGGCACCGCCAGCACGACGGCCTCGCCCGGTCCCAGCGGGAGATCGTCGCCGGCGAAACGGAGCATGGTGGCGCGGCCGGCCGCGGTCTCGATGGCTGCCAGGCGGGCGCCGGTGCGCAACGCGCCGCCGTGGGCCGCAAGAAAGGTCCGGGCCGGGTGGACAAAGCTTTCCGAGAGCCCCTCGCGCGCGACGAGTGGCCGGCAGGCGGCACCGCCCCGGGCCAGCGTCTGTTCCACGACGGCGCCGAGCAGCCGCGCCTCGGACTCCGCGGGCATGGTGTTCAGGGCAGCGATCGCCAGCGGTTCGAGCAGTCGGCGGGTCAGCGCGCCCTGCGCCAGCAGCGACGCCACCGTCTCTCCCGGCCGCGCCCGTAACAACCGGCGCAGCGCCAGGTACTCGCCAAGTCGCGCGCCGGGCACGCGGCGCGACGGGGCGAGGATCCACCAGGGGATGGCTCCGGTGTTGGGGGCCACGATCCAGCGCCGCCCGGAGGGCAGCTCGACGAACGGGAAGATCGGTCGCGCCGGTCCCGTCAGCGGATCGTGCGCGCCGATGCGGGCAAGATAGGCCATTGCCGCGTGGTTGCCGGACAGCAGCAGATGGTTGCCGTTGTCGATAACGACGCCGAGTTCGCGGTCGGGATAAGAGCGGGCGCGGCCGCCGGCGGCGGGTCCGGCCTCGTGCACGCTGACCCGCACC
>JAJXSZ010000185.1 GCA_021784255.1 Pseudomonadota bacterium
ACGCGTAATTGTCGGAGAGGATGGGGACGGGCGTGGGTTCGATCATCGGTCGATCCTACCAGCCCCGGTGAGGCCCGCCAGCCTCCATCGACGGTTTCTCCACCGATGGTTTCGCCACCGACGGTTCTCCACCGACGGTTTCTCCGGCCGTGGTTTCTCCGGCCGCCGTTTTCCCAGCCGTCGTTTCTCTGCGGTCGCCCGTTGCGGGCGGCGGCGTGCTATAAGGCGGGTCATGGCGACCGACGTCCACGCGGCGGCGCAGTTCTACGCGACGCGCGGTGGCGCGGTGGCGGCGCGACTGCTGCGCGAGCACCTGGCGGCTGCCTGGCCCGATCTCTCCGGCCGGGCGCTGCTCGGGCTCGGCTACACGCTGCCCTATCTGCGCGTCTGGCGTGGCGCGGAGGGAAGGGGAGCGGCGCGCATCGCCGCCGCGATCCCCGCCCAGCTCGGCGCCGCGCGCTGGCCGCCCGACGGGCCGGGCCTGGCCTGCGCCGTCGAGGAAGGGGCGCTGCCCTTCCCCGATCTCTGCTTCGACCGGGTGCTGATGGTGCATGGCATCGAGTCCGCGGAGAACGCGCGGGCGATGCTGCGCGAGGTCTGGCGCGTGCTGAAGGACGAGGGGCGGGTGCTGGTCGTCGCGCCCAACCGCAGCGGCCTGTGGGCGCACGCGGAGAGCACGCCGTTCGGCCAGGGCCAGCCCTACTCACCAGGACAGATCGGCCGGCTGCTCGCGCGCTCGCTGTTCCGGGTCGAGCGGCGGGAGGCGGCGCTGTTCGTGCCGCCGCTGCAGTCGCGCCTGGTGCTGAAGGGCGCGCGGCTGTGGGAGCGCGCCGGCCACGCCGCGCCGCGCTTCGCCGGGGTGACCATCACCGAGGCCACGAAGGACCTCTACGGCATCATCCCGGTCGGTGCAAAACCGCAACGGCGACGCGTGCTCGTGCCGGCGGTCTAGCGCAATATCCGGCCGGATGGAATCATCTGGCCGGATTTCTTGCTGTGGAAAACTTAGACTTTTGGGAAGCTCGTCGCCGGCCTGCCTGAGCCGGACAGGCTCAGACCGATCGCAGGTTGCTATCGCGGGTTGCTATCGCAGGTTGCTCTGGCGCGCGCCGTCCGGGGCCGGCGATCCGGCGGGCGCTCCGGCCTTGCGCAGCCGGAACAGCGCCTGTTCGCCGAACAGGTTGGCCAGGCCCGGGAAGCGCCGCCAGGGCGAGCGCTGGCCGGCGTCGTCCACCGCCAGCCACTGCTCGATCGCGTAGCCCTCCTGCTCGCACAGCGCCATGAAGTCGCGGATCGTGCAGGGATGGATGTTCGGGGTCTCGTACCACGGCCGCGACCAGACGCTGGTCATCGGCATGCGCCCGGTGCTGAGCAACTGCCAGCGCACCAGCCAGTGCCCGAAATTGGGGAAACTCAGGATCGCGCGCGAGCCGATGCGCAGCATCTGGCGCAGCACCTCGCGCGGCCGCTCCACCGCCTGGAGGGTGCGGCTCAGCACCACGACATCGAAGGCGCCGTCGGGATATTCGGCGAGGTCGTGGTCGGCGTCGCCGTGCATCACCGGCAGGCCGTGCGCCACCGAGCGCGTGACCTCCGCCATGTCGATCTCGATGCCGCGCGCATCGCAGCCCCGGGTGCGCGAGAGCGTCTCGATCAGGCTGCCGTCGCCCGAGCCGATGTCGAGCACGCGCGAGCCGGGCTCGATCATCTCGGCGATGAGCCGCAGGTCCAGACGCATGTTCTTGGCCACGAACCGGACCGGCTCGGGGTGGGCCGGCCCGGGCCTGCCGATCTCGTTCATCGCGCCGCTCCCGTCACCGCGCCAGCCCCGCCCGCTCCGCGCAGCCGGCGAGGAAGCCCGCGAGGGTGCGATGGAAATCCGGCTCGTCGAGCAGGAACGCGTCGTGGCCCTTGTCGGTCGGGATCTCGACGAAGCTGACATTGGCCGCGGCGCGATTGAGGGCGCGCACCAGGGCGCGGCTCTCGCGGGTGGGAAACAGCCAGTCGCTGGAGAAGCTGACGACGCAGAACCGCGCCCTGGTGCCCGCGAAGGCCGCGGCGAGGTCGTCGCCGTGATCCGCCGCGAGGTCGAAATAATCCATCGCGCGGGTGATGGTCAGGTAGGCGTTGGCATCGAAGCGGCGGACGAAGGTGCTGCCCTGGTGGCGCAGGTAGGATTCGACCTGGAACATGTCGCCGAAGATCGACAGCCCGCCGTTCTGCAGCCGCCGGCCGAATTTCCGCGCCAGCGCCGCCTCGGAGAGATAGGTGATGTGGGCCGCCATGCGCGCCACGGCGAGGCCGCGCGCGGGGATCGTGGCGTGTTCGTGATAGCGCCCGCCATGATACTCGGGATCGGCGAAGATCGCCTGCCGCCCGACCTCGTGGAAGGCGATGTTCTGCGCCGAATGGTGCGAGGCGGTGGCGATCGGCACCGCGGCGAACAGGGCGTCGGGGTAGGTCGCGGCCCATTCCAGCACCTGCATCCCGCCCATCGAGCCGCCGAGCACGGCGAACAGGCGCTCGATGCCGAGATGCTCCACCAGCCGCTTCTGCGCGCGCACCATGTCGCGGATCGTCACCGGCGGGAAATCGGTGCCCCACCGGGTCCCGTCCGGGCGCAGGCTGCGCGGCCCGGTGCTGCCCATGCAGCCGCCCAGCACGTTGGCGCAGATCACGAAATATTTTGCCGTGTCCACCGGGCGGCCAGGCCCCACCACCTGCGTCCACCAGCCTTCCTTGCCGGTCACCGGCGAGGTCTCGGCGGGGTATTGATCGCCGGTCAGCGCATGGCAGACCAGCACCGCGTTGGCCCGCGCCGCGTCCAGCGTGCCGTAGGTGCGGTAGGCGACGGTGAGTTCCGGCAGCGTCACGCCGCAGTCGAGCACGAGCCCGTCCGCAAAGCGGATGTTCTGGTGTTCGGCCTCGGGCAGGTCCGGCAGGTCCATGGCAGCTCCGCGCGGCATATGCGCAGAGCGTGCCGCCGTTGCAACCGCGGGTCGCGGGCGCTTTGCCGGCGGCCAGGTTCGCGCCCGCCAATGTCCGTGCTTTGCAGTTCCGGGCGCATCGGTTACGACGCTCCGGCGTCGCGAAGAACCGGAATGCCAGACAACGCCCCTCCCAACGCCAACGCCGCCACCGGCCAGCCGGACCTCGGCGCCCTGCGCGCCGAGATCGATGCCATCGACGAACGTCTGCACGACCTGCTGATGCAGCGTGCCGGCGTGGTGGAGCGCATCGGCCGGCTGCCGTCCAAATCGGGGGTGAAGACCCGCCCGGGGCGGGAGGCCGCGATCATCCGCCATCTGCTCGCCCGCCACCGCGGCCCGCTGCCGGCGCAGACCGTGGTGCGCATCTGGCGGGAGATGTTCCTCGGCTTCACCGCGATCGAGGGCAAGGTTGCCGTCGCCGTCTGCGAGAGCGCCGCCGACGAGGGCATGGCGGCGCTGGCGCGCGAGCATTTCGGCGCGCTGGTGCCGCTGCAGGTCTATCGCACGCCGGCGCGCGCCATCGCCCAGGTCAGCAGCGGGGCCGTCTCCGCGGCACTGCTGCCGCTGCCCACCGCCGACGAGCCCACCGCCTGGTGGACGGCGCTGCCGCATGGCGACGGGCCGCGCATCCTGGTCTCCGCGCGCCTGCCGTTCTGGCGCCGGCGGCCGGAAGGCGCGCCGCGCGTCGAGGGCTTCGTCGTCGCCGCCCGCGCCCCTGACCCCAGCGGCGCCGATCGCAGCCTGATCGCCTTCGAGCTGCCGGACGCGATGAGCCAGGCGAGCCTCGCCGGCAGCCTCGCCCGCGCCGGCTTCGCCGATGCCGCCATCCTGCTGCGCCGCGCCGGCGGCGAGGCGCTGGCGCTGGTCGATGTCGCGGGCTACCTCGCCGAGGAGGACCCGCGCCTGGCACTCGCCGACCTGCCGCGCCCGGGCGTGCTGCTCGGCGCCTACGCCATCCCGATCGAGGGAACGTCCGAGGCACCATGACCACGCCCCCCGAAACCACGCATCCCGAAACCACGCCACCCGGAACCACGCCCGCCGCCGCGGCACCCACCAGCCCGACGCCACGCGCGGAGGTGATGCGGATCGCCGCCTATGTCGGCGGCGAGGGCCGGCTCGAGGGCGTCAACCGGGTGATCAAGCTCTCCTCCAACGAGGGCGCGTTCGGTCCGCCGCCGGGCGCCATCGCGGCCTATACCAGGGTCGCCGCCGAGATCTTCCGCTATCCGGACGGCGCCTCGACGGCGCTGCGCGCGGCGATCGGGCAGCGCCACGGGCTCGATCCCGCGCGCATCGTCTGCGGCACCGGCTCGGACGAGCTGATCGGCCATCTCTGCCACATCTACGGCGGTGCCGGCACCGATATCCTGATGTCGATGCACGGCTTCACGATGTACCAGATCGCCGGCACCTATGCCGGCAGCCGCGTCATCAAGGTGCCGGAGTGCAACCTCACCACGGATGTCGACGCGCTGCTCGCGAACGTGACGGAAGCGACACGGATCGTCTTCGTCGCCAACCCCAACAACCCGACGGGCAGCCTGCTGGCGCAGGCGGAGATGCAGCGGCTGCGCGCCGGGCTGCGGGCGGACATCCTGCTGGTGATCGACGCGGCCTACGCCGAGTATGTCGAGGACCGCGACTACGATCCCGGCGTCGCGCTCGTCGATGCGGGCGACAACACGGTGATGCTGCGCACCTTCAGCAAGATCTACGGGCTCGGCGGCATGCGCGTCGGCTGGGCCTATGCCCCGGCCGGCGTCATCGACGCGATCAACCGCGTGCGCGGCGTCTTCAACGTCAACATCGCCGCCCAGGCCGCGGCCGTCGCGGCGCTGGCGGAGCCCGGTTGGGTGGAGAAGGGGCGCGAGCACAACGCGCGCGCCAGGGCCCGGCTGGCGGCGGCACTGCAGCGCGCCGGCATCAAAGTCTGGCCCAGCCACGGCAACTTCTTCCTCGCCGATTTCGCGACGCCGGCCCGCGCCGCCGCGGCCGACGCGAGCCTGCGCGCCCGCGGCCTGATCGTGCGCGCCATGGGCGCCTACGACCTGCCGCATTGCCTGCGCATCACCGTCGGCACCGACGAGGAGTGCGGCCTGGTCGCCGAGGCGCTGACCGCGTTCATGACGTCGCAGAAGGAAGCCACCCCCGGGGCAACTTCCGGGGCAGCCCCTGGGGCAGCCCCTGGGGCGACCGCCGGGGCAATCCCCGGGGCAACCTCGCGGAAGGACGGGGCGGCGCCGAAGAATGGCTGAACCGCTGTTCCGGCGCCTCGCCCTCATCGGCGCCGGGCTGATCGGCAGCTCCGTGGCGCGGGCCGCGCGGGCGCGCGGGGACATCGCCGCCGAGATCGTGGCGACGGCGCGCAGCGAGGCCACGCGCGCCCGGGTGCGCGAGCTCGGCATCGCCGACCGGGTGGCGGCGAGCGCCGAGGAGGCCGTGGCCGGTGCGGACTGCGTCATGCTCTGCGCGCCGGTCGGCGCCTACGCGGCGATCGCCCAGGCGATCGCGCCGCACCTGTCGGCGGACGCGATCCTGACCGATGTCGGCTCGACCAAGCAGTCGGTGATCCGCGATGTCGGGCCGCTGGTGCCGGGCGGCGTGCATTTCGTTCCCGCGCACCCGCTCGCCGGCACGGAACATTCCGGACCCGATGCGGGCTTCGCGGAGCTGTTCGCCGGCCGCTGGTGCCTGCTCACGCCGCCGCCGGGAACGGATGCGGGAGCGGTCGAGAAAACCGCGGAACTCTGGCGCCGCTGCGGCTCCATGGTCACCACGATGGAGCCCGCGCACCATGACCGCGTGCTCGCGGTGGTGAGCCACCTGCCGCACCTCATCGCCTTCACCATCTGCGGCACCGCCGACGACCTCGAGAGCCAGAGCCGCGAGGAAGTGATGCAATTCGCCGCCTCCGGCTTCCGCGACTTCACCCGCATCGCCGCCTCCGACCCGACGATGTGGCGCGACGTGTTCCTCAACAACCGCGAGGCGCTGCTGGAAATGCTCGCGCGCTTCATGGAGGACGCGCAGGCCATGGCGCGCGCCGTGCGCTGGGGCGACGCGGCCTATATCGAGCACCGGATCGAGCGCGGCCGGGTGATCCGGCGCAGCCTGATCGAGCGGAAGCAGGCCTGAGCGCCGCGAGCGGAGCAACGGAGCTGCGATCGGCCGCCGCCGGGCCGGCTCAGCCGGATCGGCGGTTGCTGCAGATGCCGAGTTGCCCGGAGCAAGAAACCCGGCCAGGCGGTTCCATCGGGTCGGACAGGGCTCTAGCCGCCGGGGCCAGTTCCGGTGCCAGTGCCGGGGCCAATGCCAATGCCGGGGCCGGCGTCGCGCAGCAGCCAGAGCCGCAGCGCCACCGCGTTGTTGCGCGCCTCGTCCTTGGCGGCATAGAGCAGGGTGACCGGGCCGGCGGCGAGCCGCTCGCGCAG
>JAJXSZ010000186.1 GCA_021784255.1 Pseudomonadota bacterium
GGCTGACCGGGATTTTCGGCCTCGAGTCGCCGGACCGCGGCGGCGACGCGAGCGCGCAGCGCCGCCGCGGCCGGGCCGAGATTGGAGCCCATGGAGTTGTCCGCGTTATAGGGTGCGGCGACCGTCTTGCCGCTGGCGAGCGTCGCCGTCGTCGCCGAGGGCCGGCCGTGGAAATAGCCGGGCCACGTGAAGTCCTGCCCGATCAGGCGCGAGCCGACCGTTCGGCCATCGTGGACGATAAGGCTGCCATTCGCCTGCGACGGAAAGGCGAGCTGGGCCGCGCCGGTGATCAGCAGCGGGTAGGCAACGCCGGTGAGCAGCGTGATGCCCAGCAGCATGACCAGGGCAGGACGGAGATGCTTCATGGTGCGGGGCCCTTCTTAGGCGAGACCGATCGCGGTGACGAGCAGGTCGATCAGCTTGATGCCGACGAACGGCGCCGCGAGCCCGCCCAGGCCGTAGACCAGCAGATTGCGGCGCAGCAATGCCGCCGCGCCGACGGCGCGGTAGGCGACGCCGCGCAGCGCCAGCGGAATGAGGGCGACGATGACCAGCGCGTTGAAGATGATCGCCGAGAGGATGGCGCTGTCCGGCGTCGCCAGGTGCATCACGTTGAGCGCCCGCAGCTGCGGATCGATGGCGATGAACATGGCGGGAATGATGGCGAAATACTTCGCCACGTCGTTGGCGATCGAGAACGTCGTCAGCGCGCCGCGCGTCATCAGGAGTTGCTTGCCGATGGCGACGATCTCGATCAGCTTGGTCGGGTCGCTGTCGAGGTCGACCATGTTGCCGGCCTCGCGGGCGGCCATCGTGCCGGTGTTCATCGCCACCCCGACATCGGCCTGGGCGAGCGCGGGCGCATCGTTAGTGCCGTCGCCGCACATGGCGACGAGCCGGCCCTCGGCCTGCTCGCGACAGATCAGCGCCAGCTTGTCCTCGGGCCTGGCCTGGGCGACGAAATCGTCCACCCCCGCCTCGGCGGCGATCGCGGCCGCGGTCAGCGGATTGTCGCCGGTCACCATCACCGTGCGGATGCCCATGCGCCGCAGCGCGCCGAAACGCTCGCGGATGCCTGGCTTGACGATGTCGCGCAGTTCGACGATGCCGAGCAGCCGCCCCGCCTCGGCGACGGCGAGCGGGGTGGCGCCCTCGCGCGCGACACGCTCGGTGATCTCGCGCAGCGCCCGCGCCCCGGCGTCCGACGGCGCCGCGTGCACATGCGCGAGCACGGCGTCCACCGCGCCCTTGCGGATCCGCCTGACGCCGCCGTCCGGCTGCGCCAGATCGACCCCGCTCATGCGCGTCTGCGCGGTGAACGCCACGAAACGGGCATCCGCGGCCGCGGCGACGGCCCCAAGGCGCTGTTGCGCCAGCGTCACGATCGATCGGCCCTCCGGCGTCTCGTCGGCGAGCGAGGCGAGCAGGGCCGCCTCCGCCAGCCGCTGCTCGCGCACGCCACCGATGGGGTGGAAGGCGGCGGCCTCGCGGTTGCCGAGCGTGATGGTGCCGGTCTTGTCGAGCAGCAGCGTGTCCACATCGCCCGCCGCCTCGACCGCACGGCCGGACATGGCAAGGACATTGAAGCGCACCAGACGGTCCATCCCGGCGATGCCGATCGCCGACAGCAACGCGCCGATCGTGGTCGGGATCAGGCAGACGAAGAGGGCGACCAGCACCAGCACTGGCTCGCGCCCGCCGGCATAGGCGGCGAAGGCGGGGATCGTCGCCACGGCGATGACGAAGATCAGCGTCATGCCGGCGAGCAGGATGCCGAGCGCGATCTCGTTCGGCGTCTTCTGCCGTGCGGCGCCCTCGACCAGCGCGATCATCCGGTCGAGAAACGTGTTGCCCCGGGCGGCGGTGATGCGCACCAGGATCGCGTCGCTGAGCACCTGCGTGCCGCCGGTGACGGCAGAGCGGTCGCCGCCGGCCTCGCGGATGACGGGCGCGGATTCGCCGGTGATCGCCGCCTCGTTGACCGAAGCGACGCCCTCGACCACCTCGCCGTCCGAAGGAATGATCTCACCGGCATCGACCCGCACCAGGTCGTCCACCGCGAGGCTGCCTGCCGCAACCACCTCCTCGCCGCCGCCCGGCGTCACGCGCCGCGCCATCGTTTCGCTACGCGCGCGGCGCAGTGTCGCGGCCTGGGCGCGACCCCTGCCCTCCGCCACCGCCTCGGCGAAATTGGCGAACAGGACGGTGAACCACAGCCACAGGTTGATCTGGATGGCGAAGCGGATGCCGGGATTGCCGGCGGCGATGTCGCGAACCAGCAGGATCGTGGTCAGCGCCGCCACGACCTCGACGGTAAACATCACCGGGTTGTGCCAGAGCCGGCGCGGGTCGAGCTTGCGCAGGCTGAGCCGGGCCGCCTCGCGCAGGATCGAGCTGTCGAACAGGCGCGCGGGCGCGGGGCGATGATCATGCATCATCGTTGCGATCTCAATACGTCGTGCCGGCGAGCATCGCGAAATGCTCGGCGATGGGGCCGAGCGCGAGCGCGGGGAAGAAGACCAGGCCGCCGACGATCAGGACCACGCCGACAACCAAGCCCGCGAACAGCGCGCCGCTGGTGGGAAACGTGCCGCCGGACGCGGGCGCCGGCGTCTTCGCGGCGAGCGAGCCGGCGATCGCGAGCGCCGGCACCATCACGAAGAAGCGCCCGATCATCATGCCGATCGCCATGGTGATGTCCCAAAAGCCGTTGCCGGAGAGGCCGGCGAAGGCGCTGCCGTTGTTGGCGGCGGCGGAGACGTAGGCATAGAGCGCCTCGGAAAATCCATGCGGCCCGGCAGCGGAAATCGCCGACCGCGCCACCGGCAGCACTACCGCGAGCGCGGTGAACCCGAGCATCACCAGCGGCAGGCTGAGGATCGCAAGCATGGTCATCTTCACCTCCCGCGCCTCGATCTTCTTGCCGAGATATTCCGGCGTGCGCCCGACCATCAACCCGGCGACGAACACGGCGACGATGGCGAACAGGAGGAACCCGTAAAGGCCGGAGCCGGCGCCGCCGAAGATGACCTCGCCCAGCATCATGTTGGCCATCGCCACCATCCCGCCCAGCGGCAGGAAACTCTCGAACATCGCATCCACCGCGCCGCAGGACGTGCCGGTCGTCGCGGTCGAGAAGATCGCGGTGCCGGCCATGCCGAAGCGGATCTCCTTGCCCTCCATGTTGCCCATCCCCGGCGCCACGTGCAGTCCCGCCAGGATCGGGTTAGCCCCGCTCTCGATCGCGTAGATCGCACCGACGCCGATCAGAAACATCACACCCATCGCCGCAAACACCGCCCAGCCCTGGCGCTCGTCGCCGACCATGCGGCCGAAGGCGTTGGTCAGGCCGGCGCCAAACACGAGGATCGAGAACGCCTCGACGATGTTGGTCAGCGCCGTGGGGTTCTCGAACGGGTGCGCCGAGTTGGCATTGAAGAAGCCGCCGCCATTGGTGCCGAGCAGCTTGATCGCCTCCTGCGAGGCGACCGGGCCGAGCGCGATCGTCTGCCGCGCCCCTTCGAGCGTGGTCGCGGTGACGGCGCCGTGCAGGGTCTGCGGCACGCCCTGCGAGACCAGGAACAGCGCATAGACGATGCAGACCGGCAACAAGCCGTAGAGGGTGACACGCACCAGGTCGATCCAGAAATTACCGATCGTCGCGGCACGGCGGCGGGCGAAGCCGCGCACCACGGCGAGCGCCACCGCGATGGCGGCGGCAGCGGAGGCGAAATTCTGCACCGCCAGCGCCACCATCTGACTGAAATACGACATGGTGGTCTCGCCGCCGTAGAACTGCCAGTTGGTGCTGGTGAGGAAGCTGATCGCCGTGTTGTAGGCGAGATCGGGCGGCACCGCGCCGTGCCGGTCGGGATTGAGCGGCAGATCGGCCTGCAGCCGCAGGATGGCATAGACGGCGACGAAACAGGCGAGCTTGAAGGCAAGCATCGCCGCGGCGTAGCCGACCCATCCCTGTTCCGCCGCCGGATCGACGCCGGCGGCGCGGCAGAGGCCGCGCTCGATGGCGCCGAGCCCGGGCACGCGCAGCGGCCGCGCATTGTCCGCGAGACGCGCGAGCAGGCCGCCGAGCGGACGCGTGACCACGATGACGAGCACGAAGAACAGGGCGATTTCCGCCCAACCGGCGAGGGTCATGGGCGCGCTTTCTCAGAACTTGTCCGGGCGCACCATCGCGACCACGAGGTAGACGAGCAGGAAGACGGTGACGATCGCCCCGAGCACGAGATCGACCATGGCTATATCCGTTCACATATCAGAACGAAACCCCAGCTTGCGGCGAAGCCGGCGAGACCGAGCAGCAGCAAGGCGGCGTCCAGCATGCCAATCCCCCCGGCGTGGTGAGCGTGCATGGTGCGCGGTCGCGTATAAGCAAGCGATACGGCGGCGGCGCGCCACGCATAGGAATCTCATAGCGGCGCGCCCCCAACAGCGGCGCAGCCGTGCGGCGGCGCGACCACCCGTAAGATGCCGGACCGCACGATGCCGGACCGCACGATGCCGGACCGCGGCGTTCAGCGGGGCCGGAAGTGCCGCCAATTAGGATCGGCGCGGTAATGCGCCCGCGCACGGTCCTGATAGTTGTTCCAGACACCGGGATGGAACCCGCTCAGTGCCGGCGGCGGGGCCGCATACGGACGCCAGGGGCCGCGATAGCTCGGCCCGGCGTACCAGCGGCCTGCGTACAGCGAGTAATAGCTTCCCGAGATGAAGAACAGCGGATAGCTGTAATCGAGGGCAATGTAGGCACCAGGCTGGGGCAGCCAGACCATTTCCGGATACCACCCCGCCGGCGCCGCGGGCGGCGCATAGACCGGTGGCGCCGCAGACGGCGCGTAGGAAGGCGGCGGCGGTGTCGTCGCCGCGCCGGCGGCTGCGCCGACCGCGCCGCCGATCAGTGCCCCGGCGACCGCGCCCCGCCCGCCGCCGGCGACACTGCCGATCGCCGCCCCCGCGCCGGCGCCGATCAGGCCGCCGCCGACCGCGCGCTGACCCGGATCGTAGGGGTTGGTGCAGCCGGCAAGCCCCAGCAGAACACCGAGGCCGATCACCGTCGGCCCGAGAACACGCCGCGTCGTCATGCTCGCCTCCATTGCACCCCGCTCGCTCGTCCGGCGACCCGGCCCAGCGCCCGGGGATCGTTCGCCGGACGATGTCTTATCGGCGCGGGCCGGCCCGGCGGCCTTGATCTGGCGCAACCTCGCAAGCCGCCGCGGTCAGTCCGCGTCCCGCTGTTCCGCCCGCGCCGCCTGCCAGATCTCGCGCGCCGCGCCGGCGTTCAGCACGCCGATCCCGAGCCCGACGATGAGATCCGGCCAGGCCGTGCGCCACCACAGGCTGGTCACCGCGGCGGCGGCAATGATCGCGACGTTGGCAAACACATCGTTGCGCGCCGACAGGAAGGCCGCGCGCGTCAGGCTGCCGGCATGGTGGCGGAAGCGGGCGAGCATGATCGCGCAGGCGAGGTTGACCACCAGTGCCCCGGCGCCAGCGAGCGAGAGCGGCAGCGGCGCCGGCGCGATCGGTAAGCTGATCTTCTGCCAGGCCGTCCACAGCGCTGCTGCCCCGGGCAGCAGGAGGATCAGCGCCAGCGCCATCGCCAGCCGCGCCCGCCCGCGCGCGCTCCAGCCGAGCGCCGCGGCAATCAGCAGGTTGACCGAGGCGTCCTCGATGAAGTCGATACTGTCGGCGAACAGCGCGACCGAGCCGATCGCCATCGCCACCGCGAACTCGATGCCGAAATACCCGAGGTTGAGCAGCGCCACGAGCCGCACCACCCGGTGCAGCCGGCGATCGTGCGACGAGCGGTTCATGCGCCGAACCTAGAGCAATATCCGGCCAGATAGAATCGTCTGGTCGGATTTCTTGCGCTGGGAAACTTGGAATTCAGAGCAACTTATCCCCGGTCCGCCGGAACCGGACAGACTGCGACGGATCGAACGTTGCTCGAGGCGCACGCGTCGCTGGCCGCCACCCCGCCGATGCCCGTCGCGCCAGCCCCGACGTCCCGCGCTGGCAGCATGACATGTGGGCGTCATCCAGGCCGCGCTGGACGAGCCTGCAGAGCAAACTGGACGGCGCGCGACCTGCCTGACTTCGATCAACCTTCTGTGAGCCGCTACGCTGCGACCACGCCTGCCCGGTTGGCGTGGTTCAGGCGACACAACAAGGGCAAGCCCTGCCGCCAGCAGGTCCGGGCCCGTTCAACTTCCTCCTCGCCTTCGAGGCGAAGCGGCTGGAGACCAGCGCGGCACTCGAAGGGCCGGGCCAGTAACACCGCGACGGCTCGCCGCCCCAGCGCCGCGAAGAACCTGCCGCGTGCCGTGCCACCCTACGACCGCAACCCGGCCTGGGCCG
>JAJXSZ010000187.1 GCA_021784255.1 Pseudomonadota bacterium
CCTCGAGGCAAACCGGCGCCAGCGGGTAGCGCTCGTCGCGCGCCCAGCCGGCGAGCCGCGCCACCGCGCCCTCCAGCTCGCAGACGTCGAGCGCGCCGGACAGCGCCCCCGGCACCGGCCCGCCGCCGGCGGCGATCCCGGCCCGCGCCTCGATCCGCCGGCGCAGCGCCTCCAGCGCGAAACCGTGCTCCAGCCTCGCCGCGCAGGCCGGCCCTTCGGCGCCGCGCCCGTGCCAGGCGCCCGCGTTGTCGAACATCGACCGGCTCGCCTCGTCGCGGAAACTCTCCGCCGGCGCCCCTTCCGCGAGCACGATGTCGTGCCGGTCGAGCTCGACGTGCAGATACTCGACCGCCCCGCGCGGCGCCTCGCGCAGAATCGAGACCCCGTTCACCAGCAGCATCGCCGGCACCAGCACGCCCTCGATGAACAGCGCATGCAACGCCGAAACCCGCAGGTCGCGCGCCGGCACGCCCGGGCCCAGCGACCCGGCGCGCAGCAGGATCGGGTGCAGCGTCGGCGAGGCGGCAGCGAGCGCCGCGTCGTAGCGCCGCCGCCCGATCCAGCGGATCGGCGCCGCGCGTCCCGACGCCGTGAGCAGCATCTCGCCCTCCGCCAGCGCCTCGACCGCGACATCGCCGCGGCCGGTGCGCAGCCGGGTGCCGCGCAGGTAGCAGGCGGTGGTGAGCGTGCCGTTCTGGATCGCGATCGTGCTGCCACCGACCACGCCCGGCGCCAGCGACACGCTGGTCAGCGTCACCCCGCCCAGCGTCACCGTGTAGGTGCCGTTGCCGTTGCTGGTCCCGGTGCCGCTGCTGGCGTTGCCGACGGTGATCGAATCGCCGGCCGCGAGCCCGCTGATCGGGGCGCTGATCGTGCCCGAGTACTGGGCGATGTCGAGGGTGTTGCCGGAGCCCTGGAGGGTGAAGCTGGTGCCGGCGGTCGGCGCCGTGACCCGGAGCGAGCCGCCATTCGCGACCACCAGGCTGAGCGCGCTGGCGCTGAGGTCGAGCGCCGGCGCGCCGCTGCCGTTCACCGTGCCGCCGTTGTCGATCAGCGTGCCGGTGCCGGCAACGCCGGAATAGACCGCGAGCGTGCCCTCGACCGAAACCGTGCCACCGATGGCGAGCTGGGTGGCGACGCTGGTGTAGCCGCCATGCGCGATGTCGAGGCTGCCGCCGGCGGCGATGGTGATGTTGCCGGAGGCGTCGAAGATGCCGGCGACCTCGATCAGCGCGGCATCGTAGCCGCCGCGGCTCCAGGTCATCTGCCCGGCGTTGTCGAGTGTCGTGCCGGCGTAGAGCGTGACCCCGGCATAGTCGGAAAAACTGCCGTAATTGGCCAGGGTGACGGCCTCGACGCTGCCGGCGGCGCCGAGCACCAGCGGGTTCGCCGCCTCGGTCTGCCCGGCCTCGATCACCACCAGCACCGGGCTGGTGCCGCCCTCGGTGATATCCGCGCCCTGGTAGCTCGGCGGGATCTGCCCGCCGGCCCAGTTGCTGCCGGTCGACCACAGTATTCCGTCCCCGCCGATCCAGCTGACCATCCGCGCGCCCCGTTGCCTCCCCCCGGCACCGACGCGGCGACTCGGATACATCGCGACTCGCCGCATCGCGCCGTCTCGGGCTTTAGACGCAGGCGAATCCGTGCCGCAAGTCAAATATTGCCGCTAACCCCTTGGCGGGCAGGGCCACAGGCCTGATTTCACGATAAATCCCGTTTGGAGTCGCTCGTCTCACCGCAGGCTCGAATCGCGCCCCGGGCGAGCGAATCCCGGCCGCAGTACCCGGCCGCAGTACCCGGCCGCAGTACTCGGCCGCAGTACCGGGCCTCAGTACATCGAGGTCAGCACGTTGCGCAGGCGCTTCATCTCCTCCAGCGCCCGCCCGGTGCCCAACGCCACGCATTGCAGCGCGTCCTCCGCCACCACCACCGAAAGCCCGGTGGCGTCGCGCAGCACCTGGTCGAGCCGGAACAGCAGCGCCCCGCCGCCGGTCAGCACGATCCCCTTGTCGACGATGTCGGCGGCCAGTTCCGGCGGCGTGTTCTCGAGCGCGACCTTCACCGCCTCGACGATCTGCCCCACCGGCTCGGCCAGGCTCTCCGCGATCGAGGCCTGGTCCACCACCACCTCGCGCGGCACGCCGTTCATCAGGTCGCGGCCCTTGACCTCGCGCAGCGGCGCCGCCTCGCCCTCGTAGGGCGGTGCCGCGGCGCCGATCTCGATCTTCAGCCGCTCCGCCGAGCTTTCGCCGATCAGCAGGTTATGGTTGCGGCGGATATAGGAGATGATCGCCTCGTCCATCTTGTCGCCGCCGACCCGCACCGAGCGCGCATAGACGATGCCGCCCAGCGAGATCACCGCGACTTCCGTGGTGCCGCCGCCGATATCGACCACCATCGAGCCGGACGGCTCGGTGACCGGCAGCCCGGCGCCGATCGCGGCGGCCATCGGCTCCTCGATCAGCAGCACCTTGCGCGCCCCGGCGCTCTCCGCGCTTTCCTGGATCGCGCGGCGCTCGACCGCGGTCGAGCCCGAGGGCACGCAGACGATGATCACCGGCGAGGCGAAGCCGCGCCGGTTGTGCACCTTGCGGATGAAATGCTTGATCATTTCCTCCGCCACCTCGAAATCGGCGATCACCCCGTCGCGCAGCGGCCGGATGGCGGAGATGTTGCCCGGCGTGCGCCCGAGCATCAACTTGGCGTCCTCGCCGACCGCGAGCACCTGTTTCTTGCCGCGCACATCGGCGATGGCGACGACCGAGGGCTCCGCCAGCACGATGCCGCGGCCCTTGACGTAGACCAGCGTGTTGGCGGTGCCGAGATCGATCGCCATGTCGGCAGACATGAAGCCAAGCAGCCGAGAGAACATGCCGCGCGCCTGTGGTGGGAGCCGCGTGGCTTAGCCTCGGCCGGTTGGCACGGCAAGGGCGCATCTTGATCCGCGTCAGGCGCCGCGCGTCCCAGGTGCCCGCCCGCGCCTCCCGCCGGGGCCGCGGCGGCCCGGCCCGGGCGCCGGGCCTATCGGGTCGCGGCCTGGCCGAAGCGCTGGTGCCAGTCCGCCAGCGCGCCGGGGTGGGGCAGGGCGGTGGCGTGGAACACGCCGCGCGCGATCGCCCGCGCCAGCACGCACGCCGCCGCGTGCCCGAGCAGCGCCAGCGCCCTGTCGTCCACCGCCACGCCCGCGCCCGCCGTTCCGGTCGCCGCGGCGAACACGGTGTCGCCGTCCATCGGCGCGTGCGCCGGCTGGATCGCCCGCGCCAGCCCGTCATCGGCCATGATCGCCAGCCGCTTCGCCTGCGCCTTGGTGAGCCGCGCATTCGTCGCCACCAGGGCCACCGTCGTCGCCCGCGCCGGCGCCCCCTTCATGAACGGGCGCGTGTCGGGATGCGCCGGCATGCCCAGCCCGGCGAACTCGCGCCCCACTTCCCACGGCGAGGCCCAGAAATGCCGCCCGTTGCCGATCGTCGCCGAGCCGACCGCGTTCACCGCGACGATCGCCCCGACCAGCAGCCCGCCCTGCGTGCGCGCGCTCGCCGAGCCGAGCCCGCCCTTGAGGGTGGCCGTCGTCGCCCCGGTCCCCGCGCCCACGCTGCCGAGCGGGAACCCGCCGTGCACCGCGCCCTGCGCCGCCGCGTAGCCGAGCTCGCGATAGGGCGCGAACCGCCCCCAGCCCTTGTCGCCGCCGTTCAGCAGATCGAACACGATCGCCGCCGGGACCAGCGGCACCAGCGCCTCGCGCAGCCGGAACCCGCGCCCCTGCTCGCGCAGCCAGGCCTGCGCGCCGCCTGCGGCATCGAGCCCGTAGGCCGAGCCGCCGGACAGCACCACGGCGTCGATCTCCTGGCGCGTCATCTCCGGCTCCAGCATCGCCGTGTCCCGCCCGCCGGGCGCGCCGCCGCGGATGCTCGCCGCCACCGTCGCCGGCGCGTCGAACAGCACCGCGGTGCAGCCCGAGCCGAGGACGAGGTCGGTCGCGTGCCCGACGGCGATGCCGGGGAGATCGGTGATCAGGTTATGCATGCGTCATCCCCGCCACGCCCGCATGGCGCGCCCGCTCCGTTTGCGGCAGGCTCCCCCCGGCCACGCCGGACCGCAAGCCCGCACGCGAAAGCAGGAACACGATGGGATTTCTGACCGAACCCGAGCCGCCGCGCGGTGTCGCGCTCGACGTCCTGCCGGGCATCCGGCGCATCGTCGCCGCCAATCCCGGCCCGATGACCTACTGGGGCACCAACACCTACCTGCTGGAGGGGCCGGACGGCACCTGGGTGCTCGACCCCGGCCCCGCCGCGGCGGCCCATGTCGGTGCCATCCTCGCCGCCGCCGGCCGTGTCGCGCGCATCCTCGTCACCCACCACCATGCCGACCATGTCGGGGCCCTGCCGGCGCTGCTCGCCGCGACCGGCGCGCCGGTCTACGGCCCCGCCCTGCCGCCCCTCGACCTCGAGCACAAGCTCGTCGACGGCGCGCTCTGCGGCGAGTGGCAGGCGGTCCACACGCCCGGCCACGCCGCCGACCACCTGTGCTGGGAACGCGACGAAACCCTGTTCTCGGGCGACCAGGTGATGAGCTGGAACTCCAGCGTCGTCACCGACATGGCGGCCTACGTCGCGAGCCTGCGCCGCATGCTCGAGCGCCCGGCGACGCTCTACCTGCCCGGCCACGGCCCGCCGCTCGCCGAGCCGCACCGCCTGGTTCGCCACCTCCTCGCCCATCGCCTGCAGCGCGAGGCGGCGATCCTGCGCGCGCTCGCCGAGGGGCCGACGACGATCCCCGCGATCGTGGCGCGCCTCTACCCCGAGCTCGATGCGAGGCTGCACGCCGCCGCCGCGCGCAGCGTCACCGCCCATCTCGACAAACTCGTCGCCGAGCGCCGCGCCCGCGAGGACGGCGGGCTCTGGCACGCCGCCTGAGGAGCCCAGCCCATGAACATCTCCGCCATCGACGACATGATCCTCGACCACCGGGTGAAAGGCATCCCCGGCGGCACCGCGCCGTTCCGCCTCGGCGACATCGCGCGCAAGGGCTGGAACATCCTGCGCGAGGACACCAACTTCCCGGTCGCCGTGCTGCGGCACGGCGCCATCGCCCACAACAGCCACTGGATGCAGGGCTTCCTTGCCCGCTCCCACGCCAGCATCGCGCCGCACGGCAAGACCTCGATGGCGCCGCAGCTCTTCGCCCGCCAGATCGAGGACGGCGCCTGGGCGATCACGCTCGCGACGCCGCAGCAGATCCAGGTCGCCCGCGACTTCGGCGTCCAGCGCATCGTGCTCGCCAACCAGCTCGTCGGTCCGCGGGCGGTGCACTACGTGCTCGGCGAGCTGAAGCGCGATCCCGGGTTCGAATTCTATTGCCTGGTCGATTCCGCGGCGAACGTGGCCGAGCTCGCCGCCGCCGCCCGCGCCGCCGATATCGGCCGCCCGCTCAACGTCCTGCTCGAAGGCGGCACGCCGGGCGGGCGGACCGGCGTGCGCGATCGCGCCAGCGGGCTGGCCCTCGCCCGCACCATCGCCGGGTCCGGGCCGTTTCTCGCGCTGCGCGGCGTCGAGGGCTTCGAGGGCCTGCTCGCCGGCGCCAGCCGTGCCGAGACCGAAACGATGGTGCGCGCCTTCCTCGACCTTCTCGTCGATCTCGCCCGCGACTGCGAGCGCGAGAACCTGTTCGCTCCCGGCGAGGTGATCCTCTCCGCCGGCGGCTCGGCGTTCTACGACATGGTGCTCGCCCGCTTCGCCCATGCCGGCCTTGCCCGCGCGACCCGCGTGCTGATCCGCAGCGGCTGCTACCTGACCCACGATGCCTCGCGCTACCGCCGCGCCTTCGCCGACATCCTCGCCCGCACGCCCACGGCCGGCGCCGATGGCGGCCTGATCCCGGCGCTCGAGGTCTGGGCCTATGTCCAGTCCCGCCCCGAACCCGGCAAGGTGCTGCTCACCATGGGCGCGCGCGACACCGCGAGCGGCGAGCTGCCGGTGGCGCAGACCTGGTTTCGCGCCGGCATGCCAGCGCCGCAGAAGCTCGGGCCCGGCCACGCCGTCAGCGCCATGAACGACCAGCACGCCCACCTCGCGGTGCCCGCCGGTTCTCCGCTCGCCTATGGCGACCTGGTCTCCTTCGGCATCTCCCACCCGTGTCTGACCTTCGACCGGTGGCAGGTCGTGATGGTCGTCGACGACGACTACAACGTCACGGGAGCGATACGGACGTTCTTCTGAGGCGCGCCTCCGCCCGGATCCCGCCGGATCGCCCCGCCGG
>JAJXSZ010000006.1 GCA_021784255.1 Pseudomonadota bacterium
CCCCCAGGTGTCGAGACAGGTCTGCGCCATCGCCGCAAGCTCGGCGGATCGGGTCACGTCGGCCTGAAAGACGCGCGCGACGCCGCCCGCCCCGGCAATGAGCCCGACGGTCTCCTCGGCGGCCGCCTGGTTGACATCGACGCACAGCACCTTCGCCCCCTCGCGCGCAAAGGTCACGGCCGTCGCCTTGCCATTGCCCCAGCCGGGCCCGCTCGACCCCGCCCCCACCACGATCGCCACCTTGTCCGCGAGCCGTCCCGGCATTCCCTCCTCCTTCGCCGCCGCGTCAGGGCAGCGGCACGATCAGCATCAGATCCGTATCGCCCGTCGCCTCGCCGGCGCGGGTGATGAGCGCATGGGCCTGGCCACGATGATGCGTCTGGTGGTTGAAGAAATGCACCACCAGCCCCGCGCGCCCGTGGCGCTTTTCCTGTTTCGCGGCACCCGAGTACCAGACGAGATCCCCGGCGAGCCAGGCTTCGGTCACGCGCCCGGCCCAGTCCTCGATGCGCGCATCCGCTGCCTCCCGTGCCGAGCGCAGCGCGTTGAAGTCGGCGATCACGGTGTGGCTTTCGCCGATCGATATGGCGGGCCTCTGCCAGCCATCGAAGCGCGACATCCACATGCTGTCGCCCCAGAACAGATGCGCCAGCGTGCCGTGGATCGAATGCCAGAAGGCGCCGCCGTCCTCGCCGCGCTGCGCCTCGGTCAGCCGGGACGCGGCGGCGTAGAGCCGGCGGTTCATCTCCGCGTTGTACTGCGCCATCAGGCGCACATAGGCCGGGGTAATCATTGCCTCTCCATCACAATACCGCGCACGCGCCCGGCCTGGACCGACAGCCGGCGGACGCTGCCGCCTTGCCGCTCCGCCCGCACGTCGAGCACCGCGCGGTAGAGTGCTCCGGGAATCTCAATGCGGAAGACATCGCCCTCGACGCCCGAAAGCGACCACGGCTCCGCCCCGCGCACCACCGGCCCCGCAACCCGCACCTGATCGCCGGCGATGTTCCACGTCGCGGCGAGGTCGGAAGAGGCGTAGCTGCCATCGAGCCCGGCGGGAAGCGCGGCGGAGGCTGGCGCGCGACGCCAGAGCGAAACGCGGCCGGCATCCTGCTCCACGTGCAGCCGCTCACCATCGCGCCGGCACGTAAACAGAAAGGAGCCGCGGCGCGCGGCGATGCGCCCGTCCGCGGTCGCCTCCACGGCGAACGGCACACCACCCGCGCAACCGGAGAGCACGCCGTCCGCGAGGGTGAAATCGACGCTCTGCGGCGCGTCGGGATCGAGCCAGCGGCCGGCATAACCGGCGAGGTCGGGCAGCGCCGGTTCGCGGGCCAGCGCCTCGCCAAGGACCACCGCCGCGGCGTCGTAAGCCATGCCGAGCGGATCCGCGCCGCCGTTGTTGGCCATGGCAACGACGCACAGGCGGTGTTCGGGGAGGCGCAGGAAATGCGTCTTGTAGCCGGGCCACAACCCACCATGGTCGATGGCGAGCACACCACGCCAACGACGGACCTGCTGGCCGAGGGCATAAAAATTCTCGAAGCCGTTATCGAACCGAAACTGCGTGGAGAGCTGCGTGGCGAGTGCCGCGCCAGCGGTCGCGAGATGGTGATCCCAGAGCGCCAGGTCCTCGACACAGGACACCAGGCCGCCCTCGCCGCCGATCGCGAAACCGTGTCGCGCACACCGCCAGCCGCCGCCGTCGGGAAGGTAGCCCGTGGCGAGGCCGGGCAGCGGGACCTCCGTATTCTCCGACATCGCGGTGCGCGTCATGCCGAGTGGCGCGAAGAAGTGCCGGTGCAGATACCCGGGCAATGCCATGCCGCTGATCCGCTCGACGATCAGGCCGGCGAGGAGGAAATTGCTGTTGCTGTAGAGATAGCCGGTGTTGGGCGCGAAGTTCAGTGCCGACTGGCGGAAAATCGCATCGAGCAGTGCCGGCCGGCGCACCGGCTGCGCGAGGTCGGCGCCGCCGAGCGCCATGAGCTGCAGCATGTCGCGGATGCCGGCACTGTTGTGCAGCAGGTGCGCGACCGTCAGCCTGGCGCCGTAGTCGGGCAGCTCGGGCAGATACTGGCGGACCTCGTCGCCGAGGGACAGGCGGCCCTCGCCGGCCAGCCGCAACACCGCGGCGCAGGTGAATTGTTTCGACACCGAGGCGATGCGGAAGCGCGTCGCCGGACCGATCGGCACGCCGAGTTCGAGGCTGGCGAGGCCGCCGCTGACATGGGCGAGCCGCTCGCCATCGCGGAAGACGCCAATGGTCGCGCCGGGCGCTCCGGCGAAGGGAGCAAGGAGGGTTTCGAGGTGACGCTCGAGGCGCGCCAGTTCCAGGTATGGCATGGCACGACGGTAGCGCCGCCCCGGGTCGCGTTCCACCTTTCCTTCGGCCCGATCGCGGGGCAGCGCCGGGGTAGAGCGAGACCCTATGGCAGTTCCACCAGGATATCCTCGCCCTCGGCCCTGACGGGGAAGGTGGCGATATCCTCCTCGATCGGCGCACAGAGGCCCTTGCCGGTGCGCACATCGAAGCGGCCGCCGTGCAGCGGGCATTCGATGACGCCCTCTTCCAGCCAGCCATCCGTCAGCAACGCGAACGCATGGGTGCAGACATTGGCGGTGCAGCGCATCTCGCCGCCGCCGAGGTTGTAGAGGGCGAGCTGCCTGCCGCCGGCCTCCACCGGCACCGCCGCGCCTTCCGCCACATCGGCAAGCTTTGCCACTTTCGTCCACCCACTCATACACGCCCTCTTTCGCTGCGAATCGTGGCATGTAGTTTGCCCGCCACCGCGAGTTCTGTCGCCTGTGTTTCTCGCGAGGGCGATCAAAGCCTGGAGGGGATCGATGCCTGGAATCGTGATCGTGGGGGCGGGACAGGCCGGCGGCAACGCGGCCGTGGCGGCGCGGGAGGCCGGATATGAGGGGCCGATCACGCTGATCGGCGCGGAGGAGCATCTCCCCTACGAGCGTCCGCCGCTGTCGAAGGAAGCACTGCTGGCGCCGACGCTGCCACCGCCAAAACTGCTTTTCTCGCCCGAAAAGCTGACGCAGCGCGGCATCGCGACGATGCCCGGCGTCAGGGTCGAGGCGATCCGGGCGGCCGCGAGGGAGGCAGTGCTTGCCGACGGGCGGGCGCTGGCGTGGGAGAAGCTGCTGATCGCGACCGGCGGCCGGCCGCGAGCGCTCGCGGTTCCGGGCGGAGAACATGCGCTGCTGCTGCGAACCTATGAGGACGCGGCGGCGATCCGGGCGCTGCTGGTGGCGGGGACGCGCGTCGCGTGCATCGGCGCGGGGGTGATCGGGCTCGAAATCGCCTCCTCGGCGCGGGCGCGCGGTTGCGAGGTCACCGTGATCGAGGCGGCGGACGGGGTGATGGGGCGGGTGCTGTCCGCACCGCTGGCGGCGTTCATGCGCGAGCGGCACGAGGCCGCAGGTGTGCAGCTGCGGCTCGGCGCCGTGGTGCATGCGCTCGAGCCCGGCCGGGTGATCTGCGGCGGCTTCGCGGTGGCGGCGGACGTGCTGATCGCCGGGATCGGGATCGTGCGCGACACCGCCCTGGCGGAGAGTGCCGGGATCGTCTGCGCCGGTGCGGTGCCGGTGGACGCGACGACGGCGACGAGCGTGCCCGGAATTTTCGCCGCGGGAGACATCGCCGCGTTCGTGCATCCGCTGTTCGGACGCCAGATGGTGCTGGAAACCTGGCGGCACGCGCAAAACCACGGGATCGCCGCCGGCCGGGCGATGGCCGGCACGCCCGCGCCGTATGACGATGTGCCGTGGTTCTGGACCGACCAGCTCGGGCTGAACCTGCAGGTGGCGGGGCTGCCGCGCGAGGGCGTGCGCACGATTTGGCGCGGCGAGCTGGGAGCGGCGAGCTTCACCGCGTTTCACCTCGACGAGGCCGGCCGCCTGATCGGTGCCGAGGGCGTGGGCGCCGCGCGCGAGATCCGGGCGGCGCAGGCGCTGATCAAGGCACGCCAGCCGGTGGATGCCGCGCTGCTGGCCGACCCCTCGGTGGCGGCGCAGAAATTGGCGACGGCAACCCGTTAGCGACGGCATCGACTGGGGAAACGCAGCTTCGCCTCTTCGCCGGCCGTAGCGCCGATTTTCAGGTCGAGACCTCGACGCGATGCACCTCGATCGTGAGGTGCGACAGCGAGCGGAACGCCGCCAGCCGGGCGCGGTAGTCGGCGGGGGTGCGCGGCTCGGACGTGGCGACGCTGATGATGGCGCCGAGGTGGCCGGGGCCGAGACGCCAGAGATGCACATCGGCAAGCTGGTCGCCATCGTCCTCGATGATCCGGCGCAACTCCCCCGCGAGGGCCTGATCCGGGTTCATGTCGAGCAGGATGGCGCCGGTATCGCGAATGAGGCTGTAGGACCAGCTCGCGATCACCAGCGCGCCGACGATACCGACGAGCGGGTCCATCCATAGCCAGCCGAAGACGCGGGCAAGCACCAGGCCCAGGATCACGAACACCGAGACCGCCGCATCCGCGATGACGTGCACGACGGCGGCGCGCATGTTGTTGTCGCGCGTGAAATGGCGGTGGTGCTGGTGGTCGTGGTGATGATCGTGGTGGTCCCCATGATCATGGTGATGCGCATCGCCGTGACCATGGTGGCCGTGGTCGTGATCGTCGTCGTGGTGGCCGGCATCGCCGTGCTGGTGGTGCGCGTGATGGTGGCCGCCGCCGAGCAGCCAGGCGCTGGCGAGGTTGACCACGAGGCCGACGGCGGCGATCGGGATCGCCTCGCGGAAATGGATCGGAACAGGAACAAAAAGGCGAGAGATCGCCTCATAACCGATCAGCAGCGCGACCATCACGAGGATGATGGCACTGGTGAAGCCGGCGAGATCGCCGAGTTTGCCGGTGCCGAAGGTGAAGCGCGGGTCCTCGGCATGGCGGCGGGCATAGGTATAGGCCAGCGCCGCGAGGAGGAGGGCGCCGGCGTGCGTGCTCATGTGCAGGCCGTCGGCGACCAGCGCGATGGACCCGAAAAGCAGGCCGCCAACGATCTCGGCGATCATCATCGCCGTGCAGAGCACGATCACCGCCCAGGCGCGGCGCTCGTTGCGCTCATGGCCTTCGGCGAGAAAGCTGTGCGAATGCAACAGCGCGGCGGCGTCGGGTTCACTCATGCTGACCTCAGCGAAGGTAGGTACGAACAACGTCGAGGAGCTGGTCGGCCGCTTGCGTATCGAGCGCACCGGGGTGCTTGGCAGGATCGACGAGATGGGAGCGGACATGGTCCGCCACCACCACGGCCATCAGGCCAGCGGTGGCGCCGCGCATGCCGGCGATGATGTGCATAACCCGTTCGCAGCCGGCCTCGGACTGCAGGGCGCGTTCGATGGCGTCGACCTGGCCGCGGATGCGGCGGACACGCGCGAGCAGCTTCGCCTTATCGCGGATCGTGTGGGTCATGCGGAGCGTATAGCATAGCCCCCCACCCTATCCAACCCGGCCGGCTCGCTGGCCCCGCATCCGCTCGAGGAGGTGGCTGGCCGCGGCGCGCAGGTGGTCGCGGAGCAGGCCGACCGCCGGTTCGGTTTCGCCGCGCTGCAGGCAGGCCACGATGCGGCGATGCTCATCAAGCCAGCGCCGCCGCTTCGCCGGCATGGCCGCGTAGGCGGCGATGAACAGACGGCAGGTGTGGCGGAGCGATTCGATCAGCGCGAGCTGCCGCGGGCGCCCGGCCGGTTGATAGAGCGCGCGGTGGAAAGCCCAGTCGCCGGCTGACCAGTCGGGTCCGGCGGCATCGAGCTCCGATTTGCGGCGGATGCGTTCGATCGCGGCGAACGCGGTCGGGGTGAGGGCCGGAGCGGCGCGACGCAACGCATCGACTTCGAGCAGGATCCGCAGGTCATAGATTTCCGCCACCTCGGCGGGCGTGAGGCTGATGGCGCGGGCGCCACGGTTCGCCGCCATCGCGACGAGACCTTCGCCGGCGAGGATGCGCAGCGCGTCGCGCACCGGGATGCGGCTGACGCCGAACCGTTCGGCCAGCGCCCCTTGCGCAAGATCGTCGCCCGGGCGCAGCGTTCCCGCCATCAGATCGGCCCGCAGCTGGGCAGCGATGGCATCGGGTGTCATCGGCCGAGCTTGCGGCATTGCGGCGGGTACCGCCCGAATGTATACATGTATCTCTGTATACATTCGGGGGTGGCGATGGCCAAGGGGCACGAATTCGCGACAGCGATCGTCTGGACCGGGGATCGCGGCGAGGGCACGCGGCATTACCGCGCCTACGACCGCTCCTGGCACATCGCCTCGCCCGGCAAACCGTTGGTCGAAGGCTCGAACGATCCGGCGCTCGGCGGCGACCCGGCCAGGCACAACCCCGAAGAGTTGCTGCTCGCAAGCCTCGCGGCCTGCCACATGCTCTGGTACCTCCACCTCGCCAGCGAGGCCGGCATCGTCGTGCACGGCTACGAGGATACGCCGCTCGGCATTGGCGAGAGCGGGGCGCGCGGCGAGGGACGGTTCCTGCGCGCGGTGCTGCGGCCGACCATCCGGCTCGCGCGCGGCGCAGACCTCGCTCGCGCCGACGCGCTGCACCACGAGATCGGCCAGTATTGCTTCATCGCGCGCTCAGTCAGCTTCCCGGTGAACTACGCGGCTCGCTACGTCGAGGTTTGAGGGCAGGCGGCCCGGGGCTCGCCCGGATGTCCACCTGCCGTGAATGGCGGACCGAAAGGCGACAACGCGGCGGCCGCGCGCTGACGCGACGACGTCACCGGACCGATGCGGCGGGAAAGTCGCGGCGTGGGGTTGCCGTTGGTAGAAAAATTACGGCTAACTTACACTGCGCTAACGTACAGCGCACAACGAACCGGGAGTTCCATCGATGCGTTTCCTCCGCCCCCTGGCGGCCGCGATCCTGTTCGCGGCGCCGGCGCTAGCCCCTGCGGCAGCGTTGGCCAAGAGCTACAAGCACATCACCATCGCGACCGAGGGTGCCTACGCGCCCTACAACATGCATGCGCCGGACGGAAAGCTGATCGGGTTCGAGATCGACCTCGGCAACGACCTCTGCGCGCGCATGAAGATCACCTGCACCTGGGTGGCGCAGGATTGGGACAGCATGATCCCGGCGCTGAACGCCGGCAAGTTCGATGCCATCATGGACGGCATGTCGATCACGCCGGCGCGGCTCAAGGTGATCGCTTTCTCGCGCAACTATTCGCAATCGCCGACCGTCTTCCTGGTGAAGAAAGGCGGCCCGCTGGCGACGATGCCGGATACCGGGCTTGCGGTCTCGCTCGACGACAAGACCGCGGCGGACAAGGCCTTCGCCGCGATCAAGCCGATCCTGAAGGGCAAGACGGTGGGGGTGCAGGTGGCGACGATCCAGCTCAACCTGCTCAACAAGTACCTGAAGGACACGGTGACCATCCGCAGCTACAAGACGACGCAGGAACACGACCTCGACCTCGCCGCCGGACGCATCGACGCGGCGCTGGCCTCGACCGCCTACTTCGTATCGACGCTCGGCCGGCCGGGCGGCAACGCTTTCGTCGAGGTCGGACCGCGGTTCACGGGCGGGCTGCTCGGGCAGGGCACCGGGGTGGGCATGCGCAAATCCGACCCCGAGCTCAAGGCGATGTTCGACAAGGCCATCAACGCGGCGATCAAGGACGGAACCATCAAGAAGCTATCGCTGAAATGGTTCAAGGTGGACATCAGCCCGGCGTCGTGAAGGGCGCTCGCGTCTTTGCGCGACGAGAAGACTGATGGGTAACGCGCTTCGGCTCGTGGGCTTCGGGCCCACGGGCTGGGGTGGGACGCTGCTCGAGGGGGCCGCGATGACGCTGGCCCTCTCGGTCTGCGCCTATCTGCTCGGTCTTGCGATCGGCGCGTTGTGTGCCTGGGGACGGCTCTCCGGTGGCCGGGCGGTGCGCGCGATGATCGATGTCTACACCACGGTACTGCGCGGGGTGCCGGACCTCCTCGTGATCTATCTGTTCTATTTCGGTGGCGGACAGATGATCGGTGCCATCGCGCATCTGTTCGGTGCCACCGGGTTCTTCGGGCTGAACGGGTTCATGGTTGGCACGATCGCGATCGGCCTGGTGACCGGCGCCTATCAGACGGAGGTGCTGCGCGGCGGCTATCTCGCCATCCCCAGGGGCGAGATCGAGGCGGCACGGGCGATCGGGATGGGGCGGTTGCTGATGCTGCGGCGGATCATCGCGCCTCGGGCGCTGCGCTTCGCGCTGCCGGGGATGGGCAATGTCTGGCAGCAGGTGCTCAAGGAATCCGCCCTGGTCTCGGTGACCGGGCTGGCCGAGCTGATGCGCCAGGTCAACGTCGCCTCCGGATCGACGCAGCTGCCCTTCGATTTCACCATCGCCGGGTTCGCGCTGTACCTGGCGCTGACCACGGTCTCGGGCGGGGTGTTCATGGGCGTCGAGCGTCGGGTGGCGCATGGGGAGCGCATGGCGCGCAAACAGCGCGCATGATGGCGGAGCTCGCCTTCCTGTTCGGCGTGACGCGCAAGCTGCTCGGCGGCTTGCCGCTCACCATCGAGCTGGTGACGCTATCGGTCGCGACGGGCGCGCTGCTGGCGGTGGCGATGGCGCTGGCGCGTTCGGCCTCGCGCATCGCCGCGGTGCTGGTTTCGTTCTATGTCTTCGTCTTCCGCGGCTCGCCGCTGCTGCTGCAGATGTTCTTCATCTATTACGGGCTGGGGCAGTTCGCGGCGGTCCGCGACAGCTTCGCCTGGCCGGCGCTGCGCGACCCGACGTTCTGTGCGATCCTCTCACTGGCGCTGAACACCGCCGCCTACACCAGCGAGATCCTGCGCGGCGGGCTCGCATCGGTGCCCAGCGGCGCGATCGAGGCGGGCCGCGCCGTGGGCATGTCGAGGGTGATGCTGCTGCGGCGCGTGGTGCTGCCGCTGGCGATCCGCCAGGCACTGCCGGCCTACAGCAACGAGCTTATCGCGATGGTGAAGTCGACCTCCCTGGCCTCGATCGTGACGTTGATGGAAGTGAGCGGCATCGCCTATGCGCTCGTTTCGGAGACGTATCGCGCCATCGAGGTGCTCTCGTGCGCCGGCGCGATCTACCTGGTGCTGATCGTGCTGCTGACGCGCGGGGTCTGGTTGGTGGAAACATGGCTGTCGCCAGCGGGGAGCAGGGCGTGACGTCAGGAAGCGCGACAGAGGCGGCGAAGCCGGTGGTGATCGAGGCGATCGGCGTCGAGAAGAAGTTCGGCGCCAACAAGGTGCTGCGCGGCGTCTCGCTCGCGGCGCGCGAGGGCGAGGTGGTGTCGATCGTCGGGGCCAGCGGCTCGGGC
The DNA here is from genome assembly GCA_021784255.1 of Pseudomonadota bacterium. Taxonomy (GTDB): domain Bacteria; phylum Pseudomonadota; class Alphaproteobacteria; order Acetobacterales; family Acetobacteraceae; genus JAJXXT01. The sequence goes on from JAJXSZ010000006.1 coordinate 9,309, forward strand.
AAGAGCACCCTGCTGCGCTGCTTTCCGCTGCTCGAGATCCCGGATGCCGGGGATGTGGCGATCGCGGGCGAGGTGCTGGCGCTGGTCGAGCGCGGCGGCAGGCGCCTGCCGCGCGACATCGGCCAGGTGCAGCGGGTGCGCTCCGAACTCGGCTTCGTGTTCCAGAGCTTCAATCTCTGGCCGCACCGCACCGTGCTCGGCAACGTGGTCGAGGCACCGGTCCATGTGCAGAAGCGCCCGCGGGCGGAATGCGTCGCCGAGGCGGAGGCGTTGCTCGAAAAGGTCGGGCTCGCCGACAAGCGCGACGCCTGGCCGGCCCAGCTTTCCGGCGGGCAGCAGCAGCGCGCGGCCATCGCGCGCGCGCTGGCAATGCGGCCCAAGGCGCTGCTGTTCGATGAACCGACCTCGGCCCTCGACCCGGAGCTGGTGGGCGAAGTGCTGCGGGTGATCCGCGGGCTGGCGGAGGAAGGGCGGACGATGCTGATCGTCACCCACGAGATGAGCTTCGCGGCGGAGGTCTCGACCCGGGCGGTGTTCCTCGACGCGGGAATCGTCGGCGAGGAGGGCCCGCCGGAGCAGATCTTCCGCCACCCGCAGACCGACCGGTGCCGCGCCTTTGTGAGCCGGCATCTGGCCCGCGGATAGGCGGCGCCGGAGACGGCGGGCTGGCGCGGTCGAGATATTTTATGGTTGAAATACCCGCCGCCGGCGCGCGCCGCCGCGGGCCAGGAGGATTTCCGCATGAACCATCCGTCATGGAACGCCAACCGCTTCAAGATCGGCGTGTTCTCGGCCAACGCCGATGGCGGCCTGACGCTCACGCGCGTGCCGGAACGCTGGGCCGCGCAGTGGGACGCGATCGCCCGGGTCGCGTGCATGGCAGACCGCGCGGGGCTCGATTTCTTCCTGCCGATCGCGCGCTGGAGAGGGTTCGGCGGGGAGATGAACTCGCGCGAGCTCAGCTACGAGACGCTGACCTTCGCTGCCGGCCTCGCGGCCATCACCGAGCGGATCACGCTGTTCTCGACCGTGCATGTGCCGATGGTGCACCCGGTCTTCGCGGCCAAGGCGCTGGCAACAATCGACCACCAGTCGCACGGGCGCGCCGGGCTCAACATCGTCTGCGGCTGGAACCCCGAGGAGTTCGGCATGTTCGGGCTGCCGCCGATCGAAGACCGCTACGCGCAGGGGCGCGAGTGGTTCGAGATCGTCTCGCGCATCCATGCTGGCGAGGCCGCGTTCGACTATTCAGGTCAGTTCTACGAACTCAGGAACGTCACGGGCAAGCCGCTGCCGGTGCAGCGCCCGCGGCCGCTCACGGTCAATGCCGCGTTCTCGCCGCCCGGGCGGGACTTCGCGGCGAACGCTGCCGACGCCCTGCTGACCAGCTTCGTCGACATCCCGAAGGGGCGCGAGCAGATCGCCGACATCAGGGGACGCGCGGCAAGGGCCGGGCGCGAGGTTGGCGTGCTCGCCACGTGCCATGTGGTGTGCCGGCCGACGCAGGCACAGGCCGAAGCCTACTACGAACATTACGCGGTCGCGATGGAAGACACGGCGGGCGTCGATCACCACATCGGCGCCAAGGCCAAATACTCGGGCTCGCACGAGGCCGAGGCATACCAGCTGCACCGCAAGCGCTTTGCGGGCGGCGCGGGCACCTATCCGCTGGTGGGCACGGCGCGGCGCATCGCCGAGGAGATGATCCGGCTCGCCGAGGCGGGATTTGCCGGCACCACGATCAGCTTCGTCAATTACGAGAGCGAGCTGCCCGCCTTCCTCGATGGCGTGCTGCCTATCCTGAAGGAGGCGGGATGGCGAGCAGCGTAGGGGCCGGAGGGCCGATGTCGGGCGGGGCGGCGGCGAGCAGCTCGCGGGTGTAGTCCGCCTGGGGCCTGGTGAAGACGCGCTCCGTCTCGCCCGCCTCGACGATGCGGCCAGCCTGCATCACGACGACGCGATCGCAGAGATGGCGTACGACGGCGAGGTCGTGCGAGATGAAGATCAGCGCGATGCCGCTGGCACGCAGCCTCGCGAGCAGGGCCAGAAGCTGCGCCTGGATCGCAACGTCGAAGCCGGCGACGATCTCGTCGGCAACGAGGAGGCGGGGGCGGGCAGCCAGGGCGCGGGCAATGCTGACGCGCTGGCGCTGACCTCCCGAAAGCTGGCCGGGCAGGCGCGCGACCAGCTCCGAGTCGAGCCCCATGGCGCGCATCAGCTCGGCGGCGACGGCTTCGCGCTCGACCGCCGGACGGTGGGCGGCCTCCAGCGCCTGGGTGATGATCGACCCGATGCGCCGGCGCGGATTGAGCGCCGAAGCCGGGTCCGCGAAGACCATCTGCAGGTTGGCGCGCCGGATCTGGCGTGCGGCGGCATCGCCCCTGGTGACGTCCGCGCCGGCCAGCGTGATGCGCCCCGCGGTCGGGCGGTCGAGGCCGACGATGAGGCGCGCGAGGGTCGATTTGCCGCTCCCGCTCGCGCCAACGACGCCGAGGAACTCGCCCTCGCGCAGTGTGAAGGAGGCATCCTCGAGCGCGGACATCTCGCGCCGGCGGAACAGGCCGCCCACACGGAAGCGTCGGGCGAGGCCGTCGACCTGCAGCAACACCTCGCCGGCGCTCGCCCGGAATGGCGGTGGCGGCGGCGAAGGGACGATACGGCTCGTGCGCTCCGGATACTGGCAGGCGACCCGGCGATCGTCACCGATGAGCGGGATCTCGCGCTCGGCGCAGCCGGCACTGCGAACCGGGCAGCGCGGCGCAAAACGGCAGCCGTTGGCCGTCGCCAGCGCCGCGAGGCCGGGCATGTGGTCCGGCAGCACCATCAGTCCCCGGCGCATGTCCGGCGACGGGCTCGCGAGCTCCAGCGCGCGCGTATAGGGATGGAGCGGGCGCGCGAGCACGGAGGCGGCGCCGCCCTCCTCGACCACCGCGCCGGCATAGAGCACCGCGAGCCGATCGCAGATGCCGGTGGCGAGACGCAGATCCCGGGTGAGGAACAGCACCGCGGTGCCGGCGCGGCGCTGCAGGGCGGCCATCAGCTCGAGGATGCGCGCCTGAACCGGGGCATCGAGTGCTGCGGTGGGTTCGTCGGCGACGATCAGGCGCGGACGCGACGCGAAGGCCATGGCGATAAGCACGCGCTGGCACATGCCGCCGGAAAGCTGATGCGGGAAGCACCCGAGCAGGTCCGCCGGATCCGGCAGTTGCACCTCCGCCAGCGCCTCGATGGCACGGGCGCGGTGCTGGTGGCGGGGAAGGCCGAGTTGGGCAAAGTGCTCGCGCAGTTGCGAGAAGATGGTACGGACCGGGTTCAGGGCCGCGATCGGGTCCTGCGGGATGAAGGCGATGTCGCGGCCGAGCATGGCGCGGCGGGTGGCGGGCGTGAGGGCGAGGATGTTGCGCCGGGCGAAATCCATACGCCCGGACGCGATCGCGAACCCCGCCGGCAGCTGGTCCGCGATGGCACGGCCGAGCATGGACTTGCCGGCCCCCGATTCACCGACGATGCCGAGGACCATGCCCCGGTCGAGCGTGAGGCTGACGCCGCGCAGCACCGGAGCGAAGACGGTCTCGTTCCCCTTCCCGAGCCGCGCCGTCACCGTAAGGTCGCTGACCGCGAAAAGACTCATGCGCAGGGCCGGCCGCGACCGAACGCGCGGCGCAGGCCGTCGCCCACCAGATTGCAACCGGCGGCAACGGCGAAGATGGCGATGACCGGGGCGAGCAGGTTCCACGGCGCCTCGAACACCGCCAGGCGGCCATCGGCGATCATCTGGCCCCAGGCGATCTGGCCGGCCCCGACGCCGAAGCCGACAAACGACAGCACCGCTTCCACGACAACGGCGATGCCCATTTCGAAAGTGAACAGAACCGCCAGGAGCGGCAGGATGGCGGGAAGCACGTCGAGCAGCGCCGTGCGCAGGTGCGAAAATCCCAGCAATCGTGCCGCCGCGACATGGTCACGGTGAGCGACGGCCTGCACCTCGGCGCGCAGCACGCGGCACAAACGTGCCCAGTCGCCCAGGACGATGGCGAGGACGACGTTGAACAGGCCGGCGCCGAGCCCGGCCATCACGATGAGGGCCAGGATGACGGGCGGGACGGACATCCAGACGTCCAGGGCGCACCCGATCACTCCGTCGACCCACCCGCCGAGATAGCCGGCGGCAAGGGCGAGCAGCGAGCCGACCAGGGCCGCGCCGGCCGCTGCGGTGACGGCGACCAGCATCGCGGGTCGGGCGCCGTAGATGAGGCGTGAAAGCACGTCGCGCCCGAGCATATCCGTGCCGAGCAGGTGCGCGAGGCGCCCGCCATGCTGCCAGGCCGCCGGCACGAGGGTCGCCTGAAGGTCCTGGTGCGCCGGATCGAAAGGCGAGACCAGCGGAGCGAAGATCGCCACCAGCAGCACCGTCACCACGAGCAGCGTGCCGATCACCAGACGGGGGCGCAGAAACCTGGTCACGAGCGCCGCAGCCTCGGGTCGAGAATCAGTTGCAGCGTGCCCGCGGCCGCGTTGATCGCCAGCACCGCGGCGCAATAGGCGAGGCCCACTGCCTGGATCACCGGCAGATCGGCATGGCGCAGGGCATCCACCATGAGGCTGCCGATGCCCGGATCGCCGAAAATCACCTCGACCAGGAGCGCGCCGCCGACCAGGACGCCGAATTGCCGGCCGATGAAAGGCAGGGTGGGCAATGCCGCGTTGCGCAGGGCGTGGGCAAGCAGAAGGCGGGTTTCCGAGACCCCGCGCAGACGCGCCTGGCGCATGTAATCCTGCTCCCAGACGGCCAGCAGCGAGGTGCGCAGCACGCGAGCGATCGGGGCGGCAAAGGCGATGCCGAGCGCCGACGCCGGCATGACGAGATGCAGCAAGGCGCTCCAGAAGACGTCGAAGCGGCCGGCGCGCAGGGAATCGATGAACAGGAAGCCGGTGCCGGGCGGCTGCGCCAGGCCGGGCGCAAGGCGGCCGGTGACGGGCAGCAGGTTCAGCGCCACGCCGAAGACGAAGACGAACAGAAGGGCCCAGAGAAATTCCGGCAGCGACATGGCGAGCGTGATGACCGTCTCCAGCGCCGGCTCCAGGCGCCGGCCGCGCAGGGCAAAAAGCAGGAGCCCGCCGCCGATCCCGAGGACCGAGGCGATGGCCATGGCACTGCCGGCGAGTTCGATCGTGGCCGGCAGCGCGTCGCGGACGAGACCGCCGACCGGGCGGTGCAGATGGATGGACTGGCCGAAATCGCCATGCAGCGCCCGGCCGAGCCAGATCGCGTATTGCACCGGCAGCGGACGGTCCAGCCCCATCGCATGACGCATCGTCGCGATCTCGGCCCGGGTGGCACCCGCCGGCAGGGACGTCACCGCGGGATCCACCGGCAGCAGGCGCAGCGCCGCGAAGATGAGCGCCGAGACGACGAGAAGCGTTGGCAGCGCCACCGCCACGCGCCAGGCCAAGGTACGAAGCATGCCCCGGGGACTAGCCGAACGGCGGCGGCTTGTCAGCGCCCTTCGCGGCGCGCGGCCCAGGTCGGGCAGCAGCCCTGGCCCAGGCCGCTGTCATTTCGGCAGCGACGAAAACCGAGGTTTTCCTGTGCGCCAGCACGACGAGGCCCGGCAACAGCCGCATCATGACGCTGATCGTCACCGCGCCGTCCTCGACCTGCCGTCGACCGCCGGTCGCCCCTTACCCTCGGCCGCGTATCCCCGGCTGTATACCCTCGGCGGCCGCGAACTGGGCCGGGACGCGCCCGGACGGCAACGGATCCCTGCCAGGCGGGCGAGAGCGAGGCGGGCGAGAGCGATGCGCGCGTGGCCGGTGCGGGCGTGACCGATGCGGGTTTCGCCGATGCGGGGTCGGCCGATGGTCGGCAGCGGCCGGGGCGCGCGAAAATCGTTTAGGCTTGAAATATCTCCCCGGGGGAGCCCTAATGCGCCGGCCGGGGACGCGGCTGTCGCGGGGGCGCGTTGACGCGCGGCTGGCGGCGACGGACGATCCGCCGCGATCGGGTGGAGATGGCGCATGGCTGAGCGAAGCTTCGCACGCGAGGTGCAGGATTTGCGGCTGGGCGACGGGCAGGAATTCCGCGGCGAAGGGATCCTCGCGGTCACCAAGGCGCTGCTGCAATCGGGCGTGGGTTATGTTGGCGGCTATCAGGGCGCGCCGATCTCGCACCTGATGGACGTGCTCGCGGACGCGCAGGAGGTCCTCGCCGACCTCGGCGTACATTTCGAGAACGGCGCCAGCGAGGCGGCGGCAGCCTCGATGCTCGCCGCCTCGGTCATGTATCCGATCCGCGGCGCGGTGACGTGGAAATCGACCGCGGGCACGAATGTCGCGAGTGACGCGCTGTCCAACCTCGCATCCGGTGGCGTGACCGGTGGAGCGCTGATCGTCATCGGCGAGGATTACGGCGAAGGCTCCTCCATCATGCAGGAGCGCACGCACGCCGTGGCGATGAAGTCGCAGATCTGGCTGCTCGATCCGCGGCCGAACCTGCCCTCCATCGTGCAGGCCGTGGAGGAGGGATTCGCCCTCTCGGAGGCCTCCAACACGCCGGTGATGCTGGAGCTGCGCATCCGCGCCTGCCACGTCCACGGGAGTTTCATTGCCAAGGCGAACCGCAAGCCGGCGATGCCGCTCGCCGCCGCACTCGAACATCCGGTGCGCGATACCGGACGGATCGTACTGCCGCCCGCCTCCTTCATGCATGAGAAGGAGAAGACCGAGAAGCGGCTGCCGGCGGCGCGGCGCTTTATCGCCGAGCGGGGGCTCAATGAAACCTTCACGGGCGATCTCGACGAGATCGGAATCGTGCTGCAGGGCGGACTCTATAACGGTGTCATACGCGCGCTGCAGGGAGTGGGGCTCGCCGATGTCTGGGGCAACACGCGGATTTCATTGCATGTGCTCAACGTAACCTACCCGCTCGTTCCCGCGGCATTGGTCGCGTTCTGCGCCGGCAAGAAGGGCGTTCTGGTGGTAGAGGAGGGCCAGCCGGAGTTCATCGAGCAGGCACTGGCAACGGAACTGCGGCGCGCCGATGTGGCGACGCCGCTGCATGGCAAGAACGTCCTGCCAATGGCCGGCGAGTACACGGCCAGCGTGCTTGCCGCCGGCATCCGCCGCTTCGTCGAGACGGCCGCACCGGCGCTCGCTGCGACTCTCAAAGCAGCCCCCTCGCCCGCCGCCGTGCTCGACGATCCGCGGGTGACGGCGCTCGCGAGCACCGTGCCGCCGCGGCCGCCGAGCTTCTGCACCGGCTGCCCGGAACGCCCGATCTTCGCGGCGATGACGCTGGTCCAGAAGGAACTCGGCCAGCACCACATCGGCGCCGATATCGGCTGCCATCTCTTCGCGATCAACCCGCCCTTCGAGATCGGGACGACGACCATGGGCTACGGGCTCGGCCCGTCCTCGACTGCGGCGCTGCAGGTGAAGGCAGGGAAGCGGCCGATTGCGATGATGGGCGATGGCGGGTTCTGGCACAACGGCCTGCTCAACGGTATCGGCAACGCCGTCTTCAACAAGCATGACGGCGTCGTCGTCGTCGTCGACAATTTCTATTCCGCGGCGACCGGCGGCCAGGACCTTCTGTCCTCGCGCGCGGACAACAGGACACGCAGCACCCGCCATCCGATCGAAACTGCCATCCGCGGCGTCGGCGGCAAGTGGGTGCGCACGCTGGAGCGCACCTATGACGTGGCAAAGCTGCGCGACACCCTGCGCGAGGCACTGACGACGCCGGCCGAGGGACCAAAATTTATTGTTGCTTCCTCAGAATGTATGCTCAATCGCCAGCGGCGTGAACGACCGGCCTTTGCCGCCGCCGTGAAACGGGGCGAGCGGCAGGTGCGGCCGCGTTTCGGCGTGGATGAAGATGTGTGCACGGGCGACCACGCCTGCATCCGCCTTTCCGGCTGCCCCTCGCTTTCGGTCAAGCCCTCCGCCGATCCGCTGCAGGAAGACCCGGTGGCGGCGATCGATCAGAGCTGCGTGGGGTGCGGCAACTGCGGCGAGGTTGCGGAGGCGGCGGTGCTGTGCCCCTCCTTCTACCGCGCGGATGTCGTGCACAACCCGGCACCGCTCGAAGCGTGGTGGGCGCGCCTGCGGGCGCGCCTCATCGTCTGGCTGCAGGCGCGGCGCGAGCGCGGACGAATGGCGCTGACGGTCTGAGAACGGGGCAGCGGGGCATGGAAGGGGTGAACCTCTCGGACGACCGGCCGCTCACGCTGGCGATCCTGGCGATGGGCGGCCAGGGCGGCGGCGTGCTCGCCGACTGGATCGTTGCCATGGCGGAACGCGAAGGATGGGTCGCGCAGACCACCTCCGTGCCCGGTGTGGCCCAGCGCACCGGGGCGACGATCTATTACGTGGAGCTGATCCGCCCACGCGGCAATGCGGCACCCGTGCTGTCGCTGATGCCGGTGCCCGGCGATGTCGACGTGGTGATCGCAGCCGAGCTGATGGAGGCCGGGCGCGCGATCCAGCGCGGCCTCGTCACGCCCGAGCGCACGCTCATGGTGGCATCCACCCACCGCTCCCTGACGGTGCCCGAAAAAGCCCGCCCCGGCGACGGGATCATCGACGGCCGACCGGTGCTGGAGGCGATGCATTTCGCGGCACGCGAGCTGATCGCCGCCGACATGCAGGCGCTGGCAACGGCCAGCGGCAGCATGATCTCCGCCTCGTTGTTCGGCGCGCTGGCTGCCTCGCGCGCCCTGCCGTTCACGCGCGAGGCCTTCGAGGGCACGATCCGCGCCGGCGGCGTGGGGGTGACGTCAAGCCTTGCTGCGTTCGACGCTGGATTCAATGCGCAAGCGCCTTCACCGGAACCGGCGACCAGGACGAACGGCGCGATCCTTGGCGGCACCGCGAACGAACGGACCCTCCTGACCTCGTTGCTCGACCGCATCGATACCGAGTTTCCGGCGGATGCAAGGGCAATGTTACGGCACGGCCTGGCGCGGCTGGTGGACTACCAGGACGTCGACTACGCGGCGGAGTATCTCGGCCACGTGGCAGCGCTGGTGGCCTTGGCGCCATCGCTCGCGGGCGAAGCGGCCCGCCAGATCGCCCTGGCGATGGCGTATGACGACGTGATCCGCGTGGCGGACCTCAAGACGCGCGCGGCGCGGTTCGCGCGCGTCCGCCGCGAGGCGGAGGCACGCGAGAATCAGCTGCTGGACGCCACCGAGTTCATGCATCCGCGCCTCGCCGAGATCTGCGCCACCCTGCCGGCACGCTGGGGCAAGCGGGTCGAACAGTCGGCATTGCTTTCAGCGCTGCTGAAGAACTTGGCCGAAAAACCGCGGCGTATCCGCTCGACGCGGCTCGCGGGCTTCCTCCAGCTCTATGCCGTCGCGGGGCTGCGGCGCTGGCGGCGGCGGCTGCTGCGCCATGAGCGCGAGGCGGATTTCCTGCGCAACTGGCTGGAGCTCGTCGCGAGCGAGGCGCCGCGCGATCCGCCGCTCGCGTTGGAGCTGCTGCGCTGCCGGCGGTTGGTGAAGGGCTATAGCGACACGCACCAGCGCGGCGAAGACAAGTTCGCGCGGGTGACCGGCGCGCTGCCACTGCTCGCGGGGCGCGAGGACGCCGCCGATTGGCTGCGCCGGCTGCGCGATGCGGCGCTGGCGGACGAAGCGGGCAAGGCCATCGACGGTGTTCTCGCCACGATCGCGACCCTGGGAAACGTCAATTGAGTGACGCGCGGGCCGGCCGCCGCGCCCTGCGCCTGTTGGGCAAGACCGCGGTACCCGGCAGCGCCCGCTACCAGCCCGTACTTTTGGTTCTGAAAATGTTTCGTCGCTTGCATCGCGGCTGCGCAACGCGGGCGGGCGAGGACAGGTTGTGGCCACGGCGCGAGGACCCGCCGCTCGCCATCCGTGCAATGGTGCATAAAAGCTGAACCAGGAGGATCAACATGCTGGCTGAATTCGCAACGGCAATCGCCGCCGGAAAGATCAAGGTCATCGATCTGACACAGACCCTGTCGCCGGATTTCCCAACCATTCAGCTGCCGGCAGAGTTCGGCCAGTGCGCGCCGTTCCGGCTCGAGGAAGTGTCGCGCTACGATGCCAGGGGGCCGGCGTGGTATTGGAATAATTTCTCGTGCGGCGAGCACACAGGAACGCATTTCGACGCACCGGTGCACTGGATCTCGGGCAAGGACCTGCCGAACAACACGACGGATACGATCGAGGCGAAGAATTTCATCGCGCCGGCCGTCGTTCTGGACGCCAGTAGGGAATCGGCCGCGAATGCCGATTTCGTGCTGAGCAAGGCGTTTATCCTGGAATGGGAGCAACGCCATGGGCGGATCCCGGCCAGGGCCTGGGTCCTGCTGCGCACCGACTGGTCGAAAAAACAGGGGACCGCCTATGCCAATGTCCAGGCGGATGGTGCGCACACGCCCGGGCCGGCAGCGGAAGCGGTCGAATTCCTGGTCAAGGAGCGCGATGTCTTTGGTTTCGGTACCGAGACGATTGGCACTGATGCCGGCCAGGCGATGCATTTCACCCCGCCCTTCCCCGCGCATTTCTTCATGCACGGGGCCGGGCGATACGGGCTGCAATGCCTGACCAACCTCGACAAGCTGCCGCCGACGGGAGCGGTGATCATCTCGCCACCACTCAAGATCACCGGCGGCTCCGGCAGCCCGTTGCGCGTGCTGGCGCTGGTGGGCGGCTGATCGGCTCGCACCCGTGACGCGCGCCGCAGGGAGATCGGCTGCGCGCTCACGCTCGACGCCATCGCGCCCGCAGCCGCGGGCGCGATGGCGTCGAGGCGCGGGCCTCGCCGTCACGGGACGATCGCGATCGCCTCGATCTCGACCAGCGCCTGCTTCTCCACCAGCGAGGCGATACCGATCACCGACATGGCAGGAAAATTCCTGCCCATGACGCGGCGCCAGGCGACGCCGAGTTCCTTGCCTGCGCCTCGATAGGCCTCGATATCGGTCACGAACCAGGTAAGCCGCGCGAGATGGCCGGAGTCGCCGCCCGCCTCGGCCAGGACGGCGAGGATGTTGCGCAGCGCCTGCTCGGTCTGCGCCACCAGGCCCGTAGCAAAATCGCCGTTCTCATCCCAGCCGATCTGGCCCGCGAGCACGACCAGGCGACCGCTGCCGACGATGCCGTGAGTGTAGCCCGCCGGGCGCGGCCAGGCCCGTGGCTGCAGGACCGTGAGCGCGGCGTCAGCCATGGGCAACGTCCTTGACGTGGGATTTGAGGCGGCCGAGCAGGCGCATGAGCTGCGCCACATCCGGCGGTGCCAGGCCGGCGCAGAGTTCGGCGATCCATTCCGCGTGCGCCGAAGCCATGGCGGCGAACACCTGCCGGCCCGTCGGGCTGAGCGCGACGACGACGGCGCGCCGGTCCGCTGGATGAGGACGGCGCTCGACGTGGCCCGTGTCGAGGAGGCGCTCGACCAGCCCGGTGACATTGCCGTTGGAGACCATCATGCGGCGGGACAGCTCGCCCAGCGTCATGCCCGCCGGCGCCTTCTCCAGCTGCGCCATGAGGTCGAAGCGTGGCAGGGTGACGCCGAAATGCCGGCGCAGACGGGCGCGGATCTCGCTTTCGATGAGGTTGGTGCAGGTGAGCAGGCGCAGCCAGAGGCGCAGTTCCGCCCGATGGTCGGCGGGGTGTTCGTGCGCGCGGGTTTCCGCGTCGAGCAGGATCGGCATGTCGATCACTCGATTTCTCCGCCAGCGACGGGCAGCGCAACGCCGGTGACGGCATCCGAGCCGGGACCACAAAGATAAAGCACGGCGGCAGCGACCTCCTCTGGCTGGACCAGGCGTCCCTGGGGGTTGGCGCGGGTGAAGTCCGCGCGGATGGATTCGGCACTGCGCCCGCCGCGCGCGGCAATGCGGGCAATGCTCGATTCGACCAGCTCCGTCTCAGTATAGCCGGGACAGACGGCATTAACCGTCACGCCGCTGCCCGCAACCTCGCGCGCCAGCGCGCGGGTGAGGCCGATGGCGCCGTGCTTGGCCGCGACATAGGCGCTGACGTAGGGATAGCCGGTGAGCCCGGCCGTCGAGGCGATGGTGACGACGCGTCCCCAGCCGCGGGCGAGCATACCGGGCAGCAGCGCCTGGGTCGCCGCGAAAACGCCGGTCAGGTTGACGGCGAGCATGCGCTCCCAGAGCGCGCGCGTGGTGCGGGCGAACGGCGCGCTCTCGGCCGCGCCCGCGTTGTTGACCAGGATGTCCACCGGCGTGAGCGCGGCGAGGGCGGATTCGAGTGCGGCGGCGTCGGTCACATCGGCGATGACGTAGCCGACGGCGCTGCCGGCGGCGACGATGGAACCCAGCGTCCCGGCGCGGCGGCCGAGCACCGTCACGCGCGCGCCGGCCCCGGTCAGGCCGCGCGCGACCGCCGCCCCGATTCCCTGGCCGCCGCCCGTGACCAGCGCATGTCGTCCGTCGAGCGTCACCGCCCCTCCTTTCCGCTGCCGCCGCGCCGCTGCCTAATCCCATCATTGCCGGCCGTTTCCTTCAAGTATAAAATACTTTCGCGGGAACGGGGAGATGGCAATGCGCATTGAGGTCATCGGCGGCGGGCCGGCCGGGCTCTACTTCGCGATCCTGATGAAGAAACAGCGCCCCGATGTCGAGATCCGCGTGCACGAACGTAACCGGCATGACGATACGTTCGGCTTCGGGGTGGTGTTCTCGGACGCGACGCTCGAGATGTTCGAGCGCCACGACGCCGAGAGCGCCCGGGCGATCACCGAGCACTTCGCCTATTGGGACGATATCGAAATCAGGTTCAAGGGCAACCGGTTCCGCGTCGGCGGCAACGGGTTCTGCGGCTGCTCGCGCCGGACATTGCTGCTGCTGCTGCAGGAGCGGGCGCGCAGCCTCGGCGTCGAGCTCCATTTCACCGACGACATCAAGTCGCTGGAACAGCTGGACGGTGCCGACCTGATCATCGCCGCGGACGGCATCAACTCCTTCGTGCGGCAGGGCAACCTGCGGCACTTCGCCCCCACGATCGATCTGCGGCCGAACCGGTTCGCCTGGATGGGCTCGACCAAGCCGCTCGATGCGTTCACGTTCTGCTTCCGCGAAAACGAGCACGGAATTTTCATCGCACATGCCTATCAATACGAGCCCGGCGCCTCGACCTGGGTGCTGGAGTGCGATCCTGAGACGTTCCGGCGCGCGGGCCTCGGCGCGATGGACGAGGCGCAATCCGCCCGTTACCTCGAAGCGGTCTTCGCGCAGGACCTCGACGGACACAGGTTGCTGATCAACCGCTCCATGTGGCGGCAGTTCCCCGCCATCCGCAACGCGCGCAGCACGATGATCCGTGACGTTGATGGCGCGCCCGATAACGTGGTCCTGCTCGGAGATGCGAAATCCACGGCGCATTTTTCGATCGGTTCGGGCACCAAGCTCGCCATGGAGGACGCGATCGCGCTGGCCGAGACGTTGCGCGTCCATGGCGGCGTCGCAGCCAGCCTGCAGGCCTTCGAGCGTGACCGGCGCGGCGATGTGGAGCGGATCCAGCACGCCGCGGACGTCTCGCTGGTCTGGTTCGAACAGGTGCGGCGCTTCTGGGACACGCCGCCGCTGCGCTTCGCGTTCGGGCTGATGACCCGCTCGAAGTCGATCACCTATGACAATCTGCGGCTGCGCGCTCCCGAATTCACGGACGCGATCGACCGGCTGGTGGCCGAGGAAACCGTGGCCAAGGGATTTCGGGATGCGAAGCCGGTGGCGCCGATGTTCCAGCCGATGTCGCTGAGGAACATGGTGGTCGCGAACCGCGTCGTTGTCTCGCCGATGTGCATGTATTCGGCGATCGAGGGCGTGCCGGGCGACTGGCACCTGGTGCATTACGGCGCGCGCGGCCTCGGCGGCGCGGGGCTGCTGTTCACCGAAATGACCTGTGTCGCGCCCGACGCGCGGATCACGCCTGGCTGCGCCGGATTATGGAACGACGAACAGGAAACGGCATGGACGCGTATCGTCGGCTTCGTCCATGCGAACGGGGGCACGAAGATGGCGCTGCAGCTTGGCCATGCCGGGCGCAAGGGGGCGACACAGTTGATGTGGGAGGGGATGGACCGACCGCTGGCGGCGGGCGCCTGGCCGATCATGGCCGCCTCGCCGGTTCCCTACTTCCCCGAAAGCCAGGTACCGCACGCGATGACGCGGGCGGACATGGAGCGGGTGCGCGAGCAGTTCGTCGCTGCGGCGCAGCGGGGAATTCGTTGCGGGTTTGACATGCTCGAGCTGCATGCGGCGCACGGCTACCTGCTGGCGAGCTTCATCTCGCCGCTGACCAACCGGCGCACGGACGAGTATGGCGGCGGGCTCGCCGACCGGCTGCGCTTTCCGCTCGAGGTCTTCGCCGCCTTGCGATCGGTATGGCCGCGCGAGAAGCCGATGGCGGTCCGTATGTCCGCCACCGACTGGCAGGAAGGCGGCATCACCGAGGCGGAGTCCGTCGAGGCCGCACGGTCCTTCGCGCAGGCAGGGTGCGACCTGGTCGATGTCTCGACCGGGCAGACGACACCGGACTCCACCCCGGTCTACGGGCGGATGTTCCAGGTGCCGTTTGCCGATACGATCCGCAACGAGACCGGGCTCGCGACGATGTGCGTGGGCAGCATCACGACGGCAGACCAGGTGAACACGATCCTGGCGGCGGGGCGCGCGGACCTGGTGGCCTTGGGGCGGCCGCATCTGACCGACCCGAATTTCACCCTGCGGGCAGCGGCGGCCTATGGGGTGGAGCTCGGCGCCGGCGCCCGGCAATACGCGCCCGGAACGGCGCAGCTCTATCGCCTCGCCGAACAGGCGCAGACGGAACTGATCGAGCTGCGCAAGAAGGCGAAACCCAGGTCGCATGCGCCACAGCGACTGAACGCGGCCGAATAACCGAGGCCACCGCCCGCAACGACGTGCGCAGAACGATGGATCGTGTCGTTGTCGCCGGGGCCCCGGGTGCGGTCATCCTGCCGTCCACCGCGCGGTTCCGATGCCGCCGCGCGGCCGTTGCGCGATCCGGCAGGCGAGAAGGGCGAGGCCCGCAGCCAGCCCGGCGCGCGCGGACGGCGCCGGCGGCGGACGGCGAGGCGAATGCCCTGGACAGGCGCCGCTGGCGAGGCCAGATGTTGCGCGTAAACTCGGAGACCACGATGCTGTTCGACTTCGACAAGTTGCCGCCGGCGCAGCGCTACAAGCTCCTGGTTTCGACCGTGGTGCCGCGCCCGATCGCATGGGTGGTGTCGATGGACGCGGCGGGGCGGCTGAACGCGGCCCCCTTCTCCTTCTTCAACGCCTTCGGGGAGGACCCGCCAATCGTCATCATCGGCATCGGCGGGCGCAAACCCGGGGACGCGAAGGACACCGGTAACAATATCCGCACGACCCGCGAGTTCGTCGTCAACCTGGTGTCGTACGACAACGCGCGGCAGATGGTGGAAACCGCGATCGAGTTCGACCATGGCGTCGACGAGCTTGCCGAAGCAGGGCTCACGACGGTGCCGAGCACGAAGATCCGGACGCCACGCATCGCCGAGAGCCCGGTCGCGATGGAATGCGAGCGGATGACCACGATCGAGCTCGGCACGAACCGGGCGCTGATCATGGGCCGCGTGCTGGCGATGCATATCCGCGACGACTGCGTGCTGGACGCGGAGCGCAATTACGTCGACACCCCGAAGCTCGACCTGATCGGGCGCATGCATGGCGGCGGGTGGTACGCGCGACTTTCGGATCGTTTCGAGGTGCCGCGCATTCCCGTGCAGGAGTGGAAGCGCAAGACGCCGCTGGAATAGCGAACCGGCGAGCCGATGAACCTGCCGCTGGTCCGGGCGCTGCGGGAGCGGCCGATCGCACTGCTCTGGGCCGGCCTCGCGACCTCGGCGATCGGCGACCAGTTATTCGCGGTCGTGCTGGGCTGGGTCGGCACCGGGCTGTTTGGGGCCAACGCCGGCTATCTCGGCGCGCTGCAGGGAGCGGTGGTGCTGTCGGTTGCCCTGTTCGCGGGACCGTTCGCGGACCGGCTCGCGCCGCGTCGAGCGATGGTCGCGGCGGACGTGGTGCGCGCCGCGATGCTGGTGCTCGTCGTCGTGCTGTGGCTGCGCGCCGGCGGGCCGAGCGGGGCGGTCCTGGTCGCGGCCGTGGTGGTGCTGGGCGCGGCCTACGCTTTCTTCCGCCCGGCGTTGCAGGCGTCGCTGCCCTCGCTCGCCTCGAGTGCTGCAGCCTTGCCGGCGGCGAACGCACTGCTCGACACGACGGAGCGGATCGCCCGCCTGCTGGGACCAGGGATCATCGGGTTGCTGGCCGCGGCGATCCCGCTGGTGCATTTCGTCACCCTCGACGCCCTGAGCTTCCTCGCCAGCGCCGCCGCGGTGGTGGCGACGATGCGCTATCGCAACGTACCGCGCGTGGCCCCGCCGCGAACCCGGTTGATCACCGAGCTTGGACACGGTTTCCGCGCCATGCTGCGCATCCCCCTCTTCCGCAAGCTGCTCTTGACCGCCGGATTGATCAACGGGGTGTGGTATGGCGTCTACTTCGTTGCGATCCCGCTCCTGCTGCGGCAGGACAAGGCGCCGCTGTCGGCCTATGCGACGGTGATCTCGGCCTACGGCGCGGCCAACCTCGCCGGAACGCTGGTGATCGGCTCGCGTCCGCTGTCGCAGCGGCCCGCGGTGATGATCTTCGGCGGCAACGTCGTGCTCGGCGGCTTCATGGCGCTGATCGGGTTCG
>JAJXSZ010000188.1 GCA_021784255.1 Pseudomonadota bacterium
CTGACGGCAGCCTGCTGCGTGCTGGCGAGGCGGCGCACCAGCTCGCCCACGGAAGCAGCGGCGGCGGCGGCGGCGGCCGGGGCGACCAGCGCCGGCGGCTCGGCGGCCGGCGGTGCCGGTTCCTGGGCCCTGGGAGCCGGGTGTTCCGGCGCGGCGGCCAGGGGAACCGGCGGCTGAACGGCGACCGGTGCCGGTGCGGGCGGTGGCTCGGCCGGCTCAGGCGCGGGCTCCGCCAGCAGGCGCGGCGAGGCGTGCAGCAGCGACTCCGGCGCGTCGAGCGGCGGCGCGGCAGGCGGCAAAGCGGCCGGGGACAGGGCGGCGAGGGACCAAGCCGCCAGGGGGGATGGAGCGGGGGGTGAAGCAGTGGGGGGGGCGGCGATCTCGCCGCCGGGCGCCGCGGCGGCCGGCGGTTCGGCGCGCATCGCGGGCGTCAGCTCCAGCACCTCGGGCGCCGGTTGCGGCTGCGCCTCCTCCTCGTTGAGGATCCGCCGGATGGAGGCGAGAATGTCCTCCATCGACGGGTCGCTCCCCGCATCCGGGGCGGGCGGACGGGTCGGATCCGCGCTCATCGCCCGGGCTGGCTGGTTGCGGCGTCGCCGGTGCCGATCCACTTGTCCTTGACCGCGTTGTAATAGGCGGTCTCGTCATAGATCGGCACCTGCAGGCCCAGGTCGCGGGCGGTCAGGCGCCCTACCGCCTGCGCCAGCGAGTAGGAGGCGTTGACCAGGGTGGCCAGGTTCTGCACCAGGGTCACCCGCGAATCGAGCAGGGTCTGTTCCGCGTTCAGCACGTCGAGGGTGGTCCGGCTGCCGACGATCGCCTCGCGCTGCACACCCTCGAGCGCCACCTCGTTGGCGGCGATCTGCTGGCGCGTCGAGGCGATCGTGGCCTTGGCGCCGATATAGGCGTTCCAGGCGGCGGCGGCCTGCTGGCCGGCGTTGCGCTTGCTGTCGTCGATCGACTTCAGCGCCTGCTGGATGAGCTGGCGCGCCTGGCGGATCGCCGCATACTCGCCGCCGCCCTGATAGAGCGGCATGCTCAGCTGCAGCACTATCTGCGCGAGGTTGGTGGTCAGGTTCTGCTGCTGGGTGTCCTCGTTGCGGGCGATCTGGCCCTGCAGCGACAGGCTCGGCATCAGCTTCGAGTAGGCGAGGTCGAAATTGTCCTTGGCCTCGGCGGCCTGGAACATCGCCCCGATCACCGTCGGGTTGTTGGCGACCGCGAGCGCCACCGCCCCCTGCTGCGAGGTCGCAACCGGCAGCAGCGGCTGCGGCGCCACCAGGTTCGCCGCCGGATCGAGGCCGACATACTGGCGGAACGTCGCGTCCGCGATCTTGAGGTTGGCCTCGGCCGTCTCGCGCTGCGCCGATGCGCCGGCCAGTGCCGCCTCGGCCTGGGCGACGTCGGTGCGGGTGATCTCGCCGACGCTGAAGCGGTCGTTGGTCGCCTGAAGCTGCTTGCTCAGGACCTGTTCGTTGTTGAGCGCGAGCGCGAGCACCTGCTGCGCCTGAATCACGCCGACATAGGCGGCGACGGTGTTGCCGAGGACCTGCTCCTCGCTGGCGATCAGGTTGGCGCGCTGCGCCATCACCAGGTTGCGCGCATGTGCCACGCTCGCCCGCGTGCCGCCGCCGTTATAGAGCGGCTGGCTGACGATCAGCGCCTCGGAGTTGGTGCCGCGGGTGCCGTAGGTCTTGACGTTGTAGGGCGGCGGCGGCGCGGTGAAGTGCTGGATCGTGCCGGCCTGGACATAGCCCGCGCTGGCGGAAACGGAGACCTGCGGGCGCCAGCCGGCCAGCGCCGCCGGCACGTTCTCGTCGGCGGCGCGCAGCGCGGCACGCTGCGCCTGCAGCGCGGGATTGGTGAGGTAGGCGATCGCCAGCGCCTCGGCGAGGGTCGCTGGCGGATGGCCGAGCGGCGGGGTCGGCGTGGTCGTGGGCGGGCTTGCCGGCGAGCGGGCGGCGGGCGGCGCACCGGCGGCCAGCGCCGTTGCGGGCAGTGCTCCCGCGAGGGCAGCCAGGCCGGCGAGGCCGGCGATCAGGGTCTTGCGTTTCATGCGGCGCTCCGGGAGGGCGGCGATGATGTCGCCCCGCGGCCTCGCGATGCAAGCGCGCCGCGATGACCGCTGACCTGCATCAGAAGACGAAGCTCGGGGCCACGTCCAGCCCCGGCAGGCAGGCGGTGGACGCGTCGAAGAGCGGGCGCAGGGCGAGGCCGGCCGAGGTCATCTCGCCCTCCACCGCCTGGCCGGTTCCCACGCCATCGCGGCGGACGCCGAACAGCCGCCCCCCCGTGCCGCCGCCGCGCGGCATCAGCCGCGCCGCGATCGCCGGTGGCAGGACCTCGAAGCCGCCTTCGATCAGGATCGCGTCGAACGGACCTTTCGGCGGGTCGGCGGGGCCGGCCTCGACCAGCGTCGCGCCGGGGGCGAGCGCGGCCAGCGCCGGGCGCGCCAGCGCCAGCAGCGCCGCGTCCGTTTCGCAGGCGGTCACGCTGAAGCCGCAGGCCGCGAGCACGGCGGCGCCGTAGCCGGGGCCTGCGCCGATCACCAGCGCCTTGCTGCCCTCGCTCGCGTCCAGGATCGCCTGCACCAGGCGGGCCAGCAGCATCGGCGCGAGCAGCACCCGCCCGCCGCCGAGTGGCACATCCTCGTCGGCATAGGCGAGCGGCCAGGCGCTCGCCGGCAGGAACCGCTCGCGCGGCAGGCTGCGCAACGCCTCGAGGAGGCGCGGGTCGGTAACCTTGTTGGGCCGCACCTGGCCATTAACCATGAACAGCCGCGCGGCCGTGAAGTCCGGTGTCTGCATGGGGCGAGCTTATAGGCAGGGCGTCGCTGTGTCGCAAACCTCCGTTGCGCGGTTTCGGTCCATGGTTCGGCTTTGGTCCATCGTTCGGCTTTGGTCTTGACCCGGGCCGGCCGCTCACGGGATAAGCCGCCCCGGTCCGGTCCGGTGGCAGAGTGGTGATGCAGCGGACTGCAAATCCGCGAATGTGGGTTCGATTCCCGCCCGGACCTCCACCTCCCTCCCCGCCGCCGGCCCGAATTCACGCCCCGCGAGGCGCTGACAGCGACGGCGCGCTGATGTAAAGCCGTTTCACATGCGCTGGAACAGCGACGAAACGAATGAGCGGCGGGGCTATCACCACGGCAATCTGCGCGAGGCGCTGATCGAGGCGGCGCTGGCGCTGATCGGCGCCAAGGGAGCCGCCGGCTTCACCATCGCCGAGGCGGCACGGCGCGCCGGCGTCTCCCCGGGCGCGCCCTACCGGCATTTCCGCGACGGCGACGCGCTGCTGGCCGAGGTTGCGGCGCGCGGCTTCACGCTGCTGGCGGCGGCGCTGGCGGGTGCGTGGAACAACGGCCGGCCGGAGAAGCTGCGCGCCTTCGAGGCGATGGGGCGCGCCTACCTCGCCTTCGCCCGCGGCCGGCCCGAACACTACGCCGCGATGTTCGACACCCGGCTCGCCAACGCCGACCATCCGGGGCTGGCGACGGCGCGCGACAACGCGTTCGCCGCGCTGCGCGAGGCGGCGGAGCAGCTCGTGGCGGAACTCGAGCCGCGTCCGCCGGCGCTGATGGTCGCGCTCCATGTCTGGGCGCTGAGCCACGGCATCGCCTCGCTGTTCGGCCGCGCCGGGGCCGGCAAGCGGCCGCTGCCGATGCCGGCAGAGGATCTGCTGGAAGCCGGCATGCTGCTCTATCTCCAAGGGCTGGGGCTCGCCGGCGGCGCCTCGCGGCGGTGATGCCCGGCGGGCGGGCCTGGCGGCGCCTCTTGACGAAACGCTGCCCGCTCCCCAAAGTAAATGTGTCTTACATTCACCGGAGGGACCATGTCCGGCTACGCCGCCTACGGACCCGCCTATCCGCCCAAGGCCGGCCCCTGGGGCCAGCGGCCGCCGCCGCCGCCCGACGACCCACCGCCGGGATGGGCGCCACCCGGCTGGCAGTATCGCGGCCCCAACCGCCTGCTCGCGATCGCACTCACCCTGCTCGGCTTCATGATCTGGTGGCCGGTCGGCCTCGTCATTCTGGCTTTCACACTCGGGAGACGCTGCATGCGCCGGTCCTTCTTCCGCGACGCCCGCCAGCATTGGGGCGAGCACGGCATGTCCTGGAAATTCGCCGGCTGGCAGGGCTCCTGCGGGCCCACCACGAACAGCAGCGGCAACCGTGCCTTCGACGAATACCGCGCCGAGACGCTGCGCCGGCTGGAGGAGGAGCAGAAGGAATTCGCGGCCTTCCTCGAACGGCTGCGCTTCGCCAAGGACAAGGCGGAGTTCGATGCCTTCATGGCCGACCGTCGCCGCGTCGCCGAGCCGCCGCCGGAGGCTCATCCGAGCTGACCCACCGCGCCGCGAGGCTCGCGGGAGACAGCGAAACGCCCCGGCGCCGCGCGCGTCGGGGCGTCCTCGTTGCGACTGGTACGACTGGAGTGATGTCGGGCCCTGGCGCGACCGCCGGCGGCGGGCCGGCGGGGTTGGTGCGAGAGGGGGGATTCGAACCCCCATGCCCGGAGGGCGGTCGATTTTGAGTCGACTGCGTCTACCGTTCCGCCACTCTCGCCCGCGCCCTTCGTAACACAGGCGAGGGGGTTTGCATCCACCCCGAGGCGAGGCTATAGCGCCGCACGCGCGAGCCCGGTCCGGCTCCGCGCTGGGTGATCCCGGATAGCTCAGTTGGTAGAGCAAGCGGCTGTTAACCGCTCGGTCGTAGGTTCGAGTCCTACTCCGGGAGCCACCACCAAAAATCCTTTCACGATGTTGCGCGACCTGCCCTTCGCTGAACGCCGGCGGCCCGCCGTCCGGGCAATGCCCGTGGCCCATCGACGCGAACGGGGTCAGGCCGCGCCGCCGTGGCGATGACGATGCTGGCCCGCGAGATGCGCGAGCCATCGGTGCTGCCGGCAAACCCCCTCCTCGCCGCGCACGCCCGTTCGCTCCCGAGCTCCCGATTTCTGGCGGGCGACGGATGGCGGCGCGTCGCGGTCCGGTCTCACGGCACGGTCCCGCCACGGCACGCCGAGGGCAGCAGCCGCACCGCCGAATGGACCGCGGCGACGATGTCCGCGGGGGCGGAGATCCAGCCTCTGCCCGTTTCGATCGGGGTGGCTGGCAACGTGACGTCCCGGCGCCCGCACAGTGGGTCACGCCATCGAAACGACCGTGCCAATTCGGGCTGACGCTGACGGCCGCCTGCGACCACGGCGCGATAAAACCCAGGCGCTGCGGCCGAAGCCGCTCCGCCGCCGGCCATGGCCACGCAGGCGAGAGCCGGAGAGCGTGACACGCCCCGCTTTCGCCGCGGGCCTGCCCGCGGCGCTCACCGGCAGGCAGGCAATCAGTGGCTCGCGCGCCCCACAATCGCCATGATAAGAAACAAAATCGTCCGAACCAGCAACCGCGGGAGATGATCGATGCGAACCGCATCCTTGACCCGGATCGCCTGTGCCGCGCTGTTCATGGCGGCGGCCCTCACGGCGGGCGGCGCCTTGCTGACGCCGCCGGCTGCCTTTGCCGCGCATGGCGGCAATGGCGGCGGCAACGGCGGTGGCAATGGTGGCGCCAATGGGGGCGGCAGCGGAGGGGCCAACGCCAATGCCAGCGAACACGCCAGCGGTGGCCGGGCCACCGGGGCGGCCAACAGTGATCATGCCGCGAACCCCAACGCCGCGTCGTCGGGGCAGCTCGCGGCCGCGCTCGGCGCGCTGAACGCTGCGCATGCCAGCCCGGCGGCGCTCGCCCACGCGGCACCGAACTCGAAACCCGGACAGCTCGCGGCCTACGACAACGCCATGGTGGCGGCGCTGGCGATGCCGGACGTGACTCCGACCCAGATCGCCGCGCGCAATGCGGCGATTGCCGCGGCGCGCACGGCACTTGCTGCCGCCACGAACAGGACGCTGACGCCCTCCGTCGTCCAGCAGGTCGATGTCCTCCTCGGCCTCCCGGCCACCAACCCGACTCTGGGCGCCGGCTCTCCCGGCTAGAACCATACCCGGCCAGATAGAGTCATCTGGTCGGATTTTGCGCTGGAGCCTGGCCGCTCGGGCAGCCATCGCGTGCCTGCCACGCGGCGCGCTACCGGGGTTCCGGCCAAGGCGGAGACTGCAGGGGCGGGTTGCCGACGGCTGAGCGCGCGCCCCCCGCCCCGGGGCGGAAGTCCGAGCCCGCGGCGGGTGTCGCTCGAGGCAGGCGGTTCACCGCCCGGTCGCCGCCTCGAGTCCCACTCCGGGCGCC
>JAJXSZ010000189.1 GCA_021784255.1 Pseudomonadota bacterium
CCGTGGCTCTGGCACGCGAGATCGTCGGCTTTCCGCGCCATCTCTCCCAGCATGTCGGCGGCTTCGTGCTGACGCGCGACATCCTTTCCGAGACCGTGCCGATCGGTCCCGCTGCGATGGCCGACCGCTTCTTCATCGAGTGGGACAAGGACGATATCGACGAGCTCGGCATCATGAAGGTGGATGTGCTCGCGCTCGGCATGCTGAGCTGCATCCGCCGGGCACTCTCGCTGCTGCGCGCACGCGGGCTGGAGTTCGACGATCTTGCCGTGATCCCGCAGGACGACCCGCTGGTCTATGCCATGCTCTGCCGCGGCGACAGCATCGGTGTGTTCCAGGTCGAGAGCCGGGCACAGATGAACATGCTGCCGCGCCTCGCCCCGCGTTGTTATTACGATCTCGTGATAGAAGTGGCGATCGTCCGCCCCGGCCCGATCCAGGGCGACATGGTCCACCCCTATCTGCGCCGCCGCCAGGGGCTGGAGCAGGCCGAATACCCGGCACCCGACCCCGCGCACGGGCCGCCCGACGAGCTCAAGCGCGTCCTCGGGCGCACACTGGGTGTGCCTCTGTTCCAGGAGCAGGCGATGCGTATCGCCATCGAAGCCGCACATTTCACGCCGGAAGAGGCGAACCGGCTGCGTCGCTCGATGGCGACGTTTCGCAACCTCGGTACCATCCGCACCTTCCACGACAAGATGGTCGCAGGCATGATGACGCGCGGCTACGCGCGGGATTTCGCCGAGCGCTGCTTCCACCAGATCGAAGGATTCGGCACCTACGGCTTCCCGGAAAGCCACGCGGCCAGCTTCGCACTCCTTGTCTATGTCTCGGCCTGGATCAAATGCCACCACCCGGCGGTGTTCGCGGCGGCCCTGCTGAACGCGCAGCCGATGGGTTTCTACGCGCCGGCGCAGATCGTACGCGATGCACGCGAACATGGTGTCGCTGTGCTGGGGGTGGATGCGCAGGCGAGCGTCTGGGACTGCGCCGTGGATGCGGCAGGCTGTCTGCGTCTCGGCTTTCGCCTGATCGCGGGATTCCGGGCGGAATGGGCAGAACAGTTGGTGACGGCGCGCGGGGCGGGGTTCGCGGACTTCGCCTCGCTTGCCCGCGCTATGCCACGCGCAGCACTGCTCGCCCTCGGCGAGGCGGACGCGCTCGGAAGCCTCGGGGCCGCGCGGCGCGAGGCGTTGTGGTCGGCCCTGGGCTGGAGGGGAAAGGACCGGGAGGCGGAGCGCAAGCTGCTGACGGCGGACGAAACGCCCCCCACGGCGCTGCGCCTGCCCGCGCCGCCTTCGGCAGAGTCGGTCATCGAGGACTACGGCAGCACCGGCCTGTCGCTGCGCGCGCACCCGCTGGGCTTCCTGCGCGCGGGGCTGGCGGCGGAGCATGTCATGACCTGCGCCCAGGCTGCCGTTGCCCCGGACGGCGCGCGCGCCGCGGTCAGCGGCTTGGTGCTGATCCGCCAGCGCCCGGGCAGCGCCAGCGGCGTCGTCTTCGCCACCCTCGAGGACGAGAGCGGCATCGTGAATGTGGTGATCTGGCCGGATGTCTCGGCGCGCTATCGCGCGGCCCTGCTCGGCTCGCGGGTGCTGCGCGCGGAAGGCCATATCCAGCGCTGGCAAGGCACAGACGGTACGGCCGTGGTGCACCTCGTAGCGACCCGCCTGCTGGACGAAAGCCAGGCGCTGGCACGTCTCGATGCTCCGCCGGGCCGCGGCGACGAACTGCCGCGCTCGCGCGATTTCCGTTGAAACCGGCCGCCGGGCCGGTCGCCTTGCGCCATCCATTTTCTCTCCCCGGCACCACGCTGCAAATATCCATCCAATTATCCTACTGTGAAATACTACCCGCTCAACCTCATTGAGATGGCACCAATGGGACTTTGTTGGAATTTTAGGTAGTAAATATCGAAGCATATTGGAGTGATATTATGACGCATCAGGTTACGTCGTTCGGGAAAATCATGAAGATGGAGATCATTCCATCGCATGATTTTCCTGTTGCCTGTATCAACCCCACAAGCATGGATAAGCGCCGCTTATCCATGGCCGTTGGCAGCCTTTCCCTTTCGTGGTGACGACGCCCTCCCTCGGTCAAGCCCGGCCAGTGGCCGGCGTCTCTGGCGCGCCAGGCTCTCGACCAGCAAGGTGACGCGCATCCGGCTCTCCACCGCCGGAAGCCCCGACTGATGCGTCACGCATCACAATCCGCGAAAACTCCCCCCAAACCGACCCTGGCGGCGGCAGAACGCCGGCCGCGTTCCTATTCTCGCCACATTCCTCACCACACTCCGCGCGTCTTTCACACCCGGTCTTCCCTCCCCTCCTTTGGCTGATCCGTGCCTATTCGAGGAGAACACCCCCATGACATCTCCGGCCGGCTTTGCACGCCGTATCCTGCCGCACCTTATGGCATCCTTGCTTCTCGCCACCCCGGCTCTCGCGGCGCAGCCGGCGACACCAGCCGCGCCGACGAAGCCGCTGCGCAAGTCCGCGCGTGCCCGCCGCGCCCTGCAGCAGCACCCGCTGCTGCGCAAGCACCTCACGGAAGCGGAAGTGGCCAGCGCCAGCGAAGCGCCGGCCCCGCTGCGCCGGACCGTCAGCACCTATCTCGCCGATGGCCAGGCCCGGCTACGCGACGCGTCATTCTGGCGGCCGGCAGGCGCCTGGCATCCCGCGCGCCTGCGCCTCGGCTGGGAACAGACCGGCCTTGCCTCCTGGTATGGCGGCCCCGGCTGGCAGGGGCGGCGCACCGCCGCCGGCACCCGGTTCAACCAGGATGAACTGACGGCAGCTCACGCGACGCTGCCTCTCGGGTCGCGCGTCCTGGTCACGGTTCCTGCCACCGGCCGCTCCGTTGTCGTCACCATCACGGACCGGCCGGGCACGCGCAGCCGCATCATCGACCTTTCGCGTGCAGCCGCGGCGCAGCTCGGCATCCTTCTTCAGGGTGTCGCCAGGGTCGAGCTCTCCCGCCTATAGTGGGGGTATGACCCCCGTCGCCGGCTCGACCGCGCTCCCCGCCGGCACGCTGGTCCGGCTCGCTTCCGGGTGGCAAATGCCGATCGAGGAGCTGGCGGCCGGCGCCGTCCTCGATAGCGGGGCCGTCGTCGTGTCGGTGGCCGCATTGCTGCGTGGCGCCGTGCCGGACGCCGTGTCGCTCGCCGCCGGAGCCTTGACCCAAGGCGCACCTGCAGCAGACCTTGTTCTCTCGCCGCTGCAATGGATCGTCTTCGCCGACCGCGTCGCGCCGGCAGGCGCGCCGGATGATGGCGCACCGGATGATGGCGCACCGGCAGGCGCGCCCGGTGATGTCGCGCCGGCAGGCGCGCTGGCCAATGGCATCACCATCCGCCGTCTCTCCACTGCCCCGCTCGATTGGTATGCGCTCGCGGTCGATCGCGCGTCGACGCTGACGGCTGCAGGCGTGAGCCTGCCCTTGCCGGGACCTGCGGGCCTCGCCGCTCATCTGCGTCCGCTGGCCGCCGGTCCGGCGTTGGAAGCGCTCCGGGCTCGTCTTTGTCCGCCCGCGCCGCCATCGCTGCGGCTCATGCTGGGCACGCAGGAACTCCCGCTGGCAGTCGCCTCCGATCGACTGGAAGCAATGCTTCCCGCCGGAAATGAAGCAACGGCAACCGTTCTGCAGCTGATCTCGCCGCCGGGTCGGCCGCGCGGCACTGCGGACCTGCGCCGCTTCGGGATCGCCATCCGCGCGGTCGAGCTGGATGGCGCCGCGCTGGCACTCGACGATCCCGGGTTTGGCGACGGGTTCTATCCGGTCGAGCGCCGCGACGACGTGTCCTGGCGCTGGACCAACGGCAACGCCAGGCTGAGCCTGCCCGCATCGGCCTTCCCACGCGCCCTGGTGCTGCACCTGACGTCGTGGCACACGCATCTTGAACCAGCGTAACCTGGGCCGCCTATCCAGCCGCTCGATCTGGCGCCGGCGCGGTGCCGGGTGCGATCGCGCAGCCTGCGTATCGTTCATTTACCGCATCGTTACTCTTCAGCACCGCCTCTGGCGGCAGCGCATGATGCTCGGGATTCGAAGACGCCTACCAGCCTTCATGACAGCGAGGAACGCCGGCACCGCCATGCAGAACGTTGTGGCTCACGTACATGCCTGTACGGTATTCTATTCTTTTATGCGCGTGCGCGTCGCGCTCGCTGCCAGCGCACGCTCCATCACCAACCCCCAGTTGCGCACAGCCGCGGGCGCCATCCCGGTCGGCCAGAAGGGACTGGTCGAGCGGCCCAATTGGGGCGGGCTGCCGGAAATCGAGGTTCAGGCCATCATCGAGCGGGATCTGTTTCCCCAAAACTATGTTCTGTCTTTCGAGATCGACGGCACGGCTTATTCTGTTCCGATGCGCGACATCGTCGACCTGGAGCGCCAGATTCATAGCCAGAGCCTGGAGCCGGTCTTCCGGCGATCGATCGAAGCCTGGCGCGCGTCACATCCCGGCGAGACGCCGCGGATGCTCGACATCGGCGGGCGGGCGCGCAGCGGGCGCCAGCGCAGCGACGACTATCCCGGATGCGACGTATCGGTGATGGATATCAAGGCGGATCCCGGGGTGGACATCGTCGGCGACGTTCACGAATTGAGTCGTCTAGCGCCGGCGGAGACATTCGATTTCGCGCTGTGCGTCGCGGTGTTCGAACATCTGCTGATGCCATGGAAAGCCGTGATCGAAATCAACCACGTGCTGCGGCCAGGCGCGGTGATGCTCATCTTCACTCACCAGACCATCGGCATGCACGACCGTCCCTGGGATTTCTGGCGGTATTCCGACGATGCCTGGCCCGCCCTGTTTAACGAAGCGACGGGCTACGCGATCGAGCAGACACTGCTGGCGGATTTCATGCACATCGTGCCGGCCAATTATTATGCCTCACATCCGCATGGGGAACGGGCCGGCGGGTTTCAGGGCTCGTCGGTGCTGGTGCGCAAGATTGGCTCGCCACGCGTGTCATGGCCCGTCGACGCCGGTCCGCTCCTGCGGGAAGCCTATCCAGGCTAGAGCAACCTCCGGCCGGCTTGAGCGGAAGGCGCTGGAGCTGCCGGGCGGATCTGACGCTGGATCCGTTGCAAGCCGGCCGCAGCTGCGGCGCCGGCCAGGTATGCGCAATACAAAAGGGCCGCCCCGAGCGGAGCGGCCCTTCCCCGACCAGGGCCGGCTCTCAGGTGAACTTGAAGTTGCTCACATTGACGTTGAGGAAGTTGAGCGTCGTCCCGTCGTTCAGCGTCACGGTCGACTTGCCGCTGGCGAAGGCAACGTTTTTCACAGTTGTGCCAATGAGCTTGAACGTATCGGACGAGTTACTGAACCCGGTGATGGTATCGGCCGCGCTCGTAGCGCCGCTGGTATAACTATAAACCTCATTTGCGCCGTAAGCGGTGGCCGAGACATTGCCGCTGAAGAGGTTGATCGTGTCGGCACCGCCAGCGCTGCCGATGATCGTGTCGACGGCTCCCGCGACGGTCGCCGCATCGAAGGTAACGGCCGAGATCGAGGCTACCGGATTGGCAAACATCAGGTCGCCGCCGGTGCCCGCCACCAGCGACGTCCGGGAAGCAAAAGCCACCAGCTGGTCGTTGCCGCCGGTGCCACCGAACAGCGTCGTGGAACCGGCAACGGTGGAGGACTGCAGGATGCTGCCGCCGGCCGACCCGGCATGGAACACACCCGACGGCCCCGAAAAGACCGTGTCGGTGCCACTGCCCGCGTTCAGCGTGTCGGTACCCGAGCCATCCGAGAAGATAACGATGTTCGCCGCACCGGGGTTGATGAGCGCCGGTGCTCCCGCAGCTGCGAAATTCACCGTCCCGGCCGTCGCATTGACGGTGACCGCCGTCGTCGTACCGGCGACCGTTGCGGCATTGGAGACGGCGATGTAGTTGCTGGTGCCCGCGGCACCGCCGACGCTCACCATGTTGGAGCCGGTGCCCGCGTACACGACGACGTCGGCGCCGGCCATCGCCGTCACCGTCGAGCTGCCGGCGAGGGCCTCGACGCCGGTCAACGAACCGCTGGTGTAGCTCGTGCCTTTGCTGTCTACATAGATCTGCGACGACCCGCCGAGGAACTCGGCAACAAGGTTCAGGCCGCCCGCGAGGAAGACCCGGTTGTTACTCGAGATGTTGCCGTAGACCAGCCCGCCGGTTCCGGAAACGACGGTCGTTGCCTGAGCAGTCTGATTGAGCGC
>JAJXSZ010000007.1 GCA_021784255.1 Pseudomonadota bacterium
GGCTGACGCGGCAGATGGCGATCGAGCTGGCGCCCTACGCGATCACCGCCAACTCGGTGGCGCCGGGGCCCGTCGAGACCGAGATGGCGCAGCGGCTCCATTCCGCCGAGGTGCGCGCCGCCTATCGTCGCCAGGTGCCGGCCGGGCGTTACGCGGCGCCGGAGGAGATCGCCGCGGCAGTGTCCTGGCTGGCCGCGCCGGAGGCAGCCTACGTCACCGGCGTCGTGCTGCCGGTCGATGGTGGATTCCTGGCCGCCGGGATGCTGGAGGAAGCCTGACCGCCGGCGGGCGGCGTCAGCCGAGCAGGTGGCGGAACCAGGTGACGATCTGCAGCGCCTGGACGTCGTTCCACGTGGCGAAGACGAACACCAGCGCGATCAGGGCGAGCCCGGTCTTGAGGCCCCATTCCTGCGCCTGCTGCGTGAGCGGGCGGCCGCGCACCGCCTCGAAGGCGAAGAACAGCAGGTGTCCGCCGTCGAGCACCGGGATCGGGAACAGGTTGATCAGGCCCAGATTGACCGAGAGCAACCCGATCAGGGAGACGAAATTGGCAAAGCCCAGCTGCGCCGCCTGGCCGGAGATCACGGCGATGCGCAACGGCCCGCCGAGGTCCTTCGCGCCGTGGCCGGAGACCATGCTGCTCACCGCGCGCAAGGTGGCCGAGGCGATGTTCCAGCTCGCCGCCACACTCTCGCGCAGGGCGCCGGCCGGGCCCAGCCGCACCGCCTTGAAGACATTGGTGCCGATGCCGAGATAGCCGACCTTGCGGCCGCCTTCGTCGCGCGCGGCGGGGGTCGCCTCGAGCGTGAGCTGCCGGCCGCCGCGCTCGATGGTGAAGGCGAGCGGCTGGCCGGCGTGGCGCGCGACCGCATGCTGCAGGGCGCTGAAGTCGGTGATGCTGGTGCCGCCGATCGCGACGATCCGGTCGTCCTTGGCAAAGCCGGCGGCGGCGGCCGGCGACCCGGTGGCGACGGTGGAGACGACCGGCTGCGGGATTTCGCGGCCGGAGGCCATGAACAGCACCGTGAACACGAGGATGGCGAGCAGGAAATTGGCGATCGGTCCGGCGGCGACGACGGCGGCGCGCCGGGCGATGCTCTTTTCGTGGAAGGTGCGCCCGGCCATCCATGCGGAACGGACGTCCGGATCCGGCTCGTTGGGGTCGTGGCCGTGCAGCTTCACGTAGCCGCCGAGCGGGATGCAGCCGATCTTCCAGATGGTGCCGGCGGAATCCTTCCACGACAGGATCGCCGGGCCGAACCCGACCGAGAAGGTCTCGACGAAGACCCCGACCGCGCGGGCGACGAAATAATGGCCGTACTCGTGCACGAACACGAGGATGCTGAGCAGGACGACAAACGGGATCAGGCTGCCGAGTGGCGGGGGCAGGCTGGCCAGGACATGTTCGATCAAGCGGCTCTCCGACGACAGACTGGCAGGGCGGCCTCGCGCGCCATGGCGTCGAGCGCGAGGACCTGGGCGAGATCGTCGGCCCGGTGCGGGCCGATGGCTTCCAGCACTTCGGCGACGACGGCGGCGATGTCGAGGAAGCCGATGCGCCGCTCGAGGAAGGCGGCGACGGCGACCTCGTTGGCGGCATTGAGGATGGCGGGCGCGCCGCCGCCGGCTTCCAGGGCCGCGCGCGCCAGGCGCAGCGCCGGGAACCGCTCGAGGTCGGGGGCGGCGAATTCCAGCGTGCCGGCGCGGGCGAGGTCGAGGCGGCGGGCCGGGGTGGCGATCCGCCCCGGCCAGGCCAGCGCATGGGCGATCGGCACCGTCATGTCCGGCGAGCCGAGCTGGGCGATGACGCTGCCGTCGCGCCAGCAGACCAGGCCGTGGACGATGGATTGCGGGTGCACCAGCACCTCGATCGCCGGCGAGGCGAGGTCGAACAGGCGCGCCGCCTCGATCACTTCGAGGCCCTTGTTCATCATCGTCGCCGAATCGATCGAGATCTTGGCGCCCATGGACCAGACCGGATGGCGCAGCGCGGTCTCCGGCGTGGCGCGCGCCATCGCCTCGTAGGGCGCGGTGCGGAACGGACCGCCCGAGGCGGTGAGGACGATTTTCTCGAGCGCGTCGCGCGGGCCCGTGGCGAGCGCCTGGAAGATCGCGTTGTGCTCCGAATCGACCGGCAGCAGCGTCGCCCCGGCGTCGCGCACCGCCGCAAGCATGACCTCGCCCGCACAGACCAGCGCCTCCTTGTTGGCCAGCGCCACGGCCCCGCCGCGGCGGATCGCTGCGAGCGTCGGGCGCAGGCCGGCGGCGCCGGTGATGGCCGCCATGGTCCAGTCCGCCGGTATCGCGGCGGCCTCGCAGATCGCCTCCGGCCCGGCGTCGGCGCGGATGGCGGTTCCCGCCAGGGCCGCGGCCAGCGCCTTGTACTGCGCGGGATTGCCGATGACGGCACGCTCCGCCCCGAAGGCGATCGCCTGTTCGGCGAGCAGCGCCGCGTTGTTGCCGGCGGTGAGCGCACGCACCCGATAGGCATCCCTGTCCCCGGCGAGGAGAGCCAGGGTCTGGGTGCCGACGCTACCGGTCGAGCCGAGGACGGAAACGGTCTTCATCGTGTGGCGATTCTCATCTGGCGGTCCTGTCTCGCGGCGCGGGAGATGCCTTTACCCTCTGTTAGCGCCAGAGCACTACTCCGTTTCCCGTCGTCACCGCCATCAGCCCCATCGCCGTGGCCGCCGCCAGCAATCCGTCCACCCGGTCGAACACGCCGCCGTGTCCGGGGATGAGCGCGCCGGAATCCTTGACCCCGCAATGGCGCTTCAGCGCGCTTTCGGCCAAGTCGCCCAGTTGTGCGACCAGCCCCAGAAGCGACGCAAGCGCGAAGGCGTGCAGATTTGTCGGTCGGGCCAGAACGGCGGCGGCGGCATAGCCTGCCAGGCCGGCGGCGAGGAGCCCGCCCGCGGCCCCCGACCAGGTCTTGCCCGGCGAGATCGCAGGCGCCAGGCGCGGCCCGCCGACGAGCCGGCCGACGAGGTAGGCGCCGATATCGGATGACCAGACGATAAGTAGCAAATACAATATGTTGTCGAACCCGGCTGAGCCAAGGCGCAGCCAGATCAGCACCACCGCCGGCGGGCCGATGGCGAGCAGCCCGAGGGCCGGGGCGAGCCGGCGGAACCAGAAATAATGCAGCAGCGCGACGCCGATCAGCCCGCTCGCCAGCGCCGGTGGCGCCGCGCCGCGCAGCAGCAGCGCGACGACCACGCCGATGCCCAGAACCGTGGTTGCCGCGGCATGGATCGGCGTGCGCAGCATGCGCGCCCACTCCCAGGCCAGGCCGGCGGCGCCGACCGCGACGAGCGCGATCCAGGCCGCGCCGCCATACCAGAGACAGGCGAGGGTCGCGGGCGCCAGCACGGCGGCGGAGACGCTACGGTGCGCGAGATCGCGCCAGCGCCCCGCTCCCTGGACGGGCGGGCGGGACACGGCGGGGGCGATCAACCGGCGCGCGCGCCGAAGCGGCGTTCGCGGCGGGCGAACTCGGCCAGCGCCCCGGCGAAATGGCGTTCCCCGAAATCCGGCCACATCACGTCGAGGAACAGCAATTCCGCGTAGGCGGACTGCCAGAGCAGGAAGTTGGACAGGCGCTGCTCGCCGGAGGTGCGGATGACCAGGTCCGGGTCCGGCATGCCCTCGGTGGACAGCAGCGAGGTGAAGCTCGATTCGTCGAGGTCGGCGGGATCGAGCCGGCCGGCGGCCGCGGCCTCGGCGACCGCGCGGGCGGCCGCGACGATCTCGTCGCGCGCGCCATAGGAGAGGGCGACGACGAGGGTGAGGCGGCGGTTGGCCTGGGTCAGTTCCTCGCCGGCGGCCAGGTCGGCGCGGATTTCCGGCGCGAAGCGGTTGCGGTCGCCGATGAAACGCAGCCGCACCCCCTGGCGCGCCAGCTCCGCCATCTCGGCGCGCACGAAGTGGCGCAGCAGGCCGGTGAGGTCGAGCACCTCGTCGGGCGGGCGGCGCCAGTTCTCCGAGGAGAAGGCATAGAGCGTCAGCCAGCCGACCCCTTGCTGGATGGCGGCGCGGACGGTGCGGCGCACCGCCTCGACGCCGGCACGATGGCCGGCGAGCCGTGGCAGGCCGCGCGAGCGCGCCCAGCGGCGGTTGCCGTCCATGATGATGGCGACGTGGCGCGGCGCCGGTGGCGCGTCGGCGGGTACCGCGGCGGCGGTCTGGGTCAGCACGCTCATGCGCGTCGATCCACGGCAGGCGGCAAGGCTGTGCGGGAACGCGGCGTGCGGATCATACCTGGACGATCTCGCGGTCTTTTTCGGCCAGCGCGTCGTCGATGCGCTTGATCATCGCATCGGTCAGCTTCTGCACCTCCTCCGACCAGTGCTTGCCCTCGTCCTCCGAAATTCCCTTCTTTTCCGCGAGCTTGATGCGGTCCATGCCGTCGCGGCGCACACCGCGGACGGCGACCTTGGCCGCCTCGGCGTATTTGTGGGCAGCGCGCGACAGCTCGATGCGGCGCTCGCCGGTGAGCTGGGGGATCGGCACGCGGACGAGCTGGCCGTCGGAGGACGGGTTGAGGCCGAGCCCGGCGTCGCGGATCGCCTTCTCGACATGCGAGACCAGGCTGCGGTCCCATACCTGCACGGTGATCATCCGCGGCTCCGGGACGGCCACCGTGGCGACCTGGTTCAGCGGCGTCATCGTGCCATAGGCCTCGACGCGCACCGGCTCGAGCAGCGCCGGCGAGGCGCGGCCCGAACGCAGGCCGGCGAACTCGTGGCGCAGGGTTTCAATGGCCTGGTCCATCCGGCGCGTGAGGTCTTGCTTCAGCGAGGTGAGGTCCAAGGTCGAGGCTCCGGCAGGATATATAGGGGGTGGTAGCGTGAGCGGGGTTACGCGGGTTCGAGAATTGTTGTGAACCTTCCTTCACCTCGCATCACGCTGGCAAAGGCACCCGGGGCATTGATGTTGAAGACGACGATCGGCAGGTGGTTCTCGCGCGCCAGCGAGACCGCCGA
Organism: Pseudomonadota bacterium; assembly: GCA_021784255.1. Taxonomy (GTDB): domain Bacteria; phylum Pseudomonadota; class Alphaproteobacteria; order Acetobacterales; family Acetobacteraceae; genus JAJXXT01. The sequence goes on from JAJXSZ010000007.1 coordinate 4,986, forward strand.
GGCGTCCATCACCGAGAGGTCGCGCGAGAGGACATCCAGGTAGGTGAGCTGCTCGTAACGCTCGGCAGCGCCGTCCTTGCGCGGGTCGGCCGAGTAGACGCCGTCCACCTGCGTGCCCTTGAGCAGGGCGTCGCAGTTCATCTCGGCGGCGCGCAGGGCGGCCGCGGTGTCGGTGGTGAAGAACGGGTTGCCGGTGCCGGCGGCGAAGATGACGACCCGGCCCTTTTCCATGTGCCGCTCGGCGCGGCGGCGGATATAGGGCTCGCAGACGCTGGCCATCGGGATCGCCGACTGCACGCGGGTGGCGACGCCGCGCTGCTCGAGCGCGCTCTGCATGGCGAGCGCGTTCATCACCGTCGCCAGCATGCCCATGTAATCGGCCTGGGCGCGGTCCATGCCGGCGGCCGCGGCGGAGACGCCGCGGAAGATATTGCCGCCGCCGATGACGATGCAGACCTCGGAACCGCTGGCCACGACATCGCCGATATCGGCGGCGATGCGGCTGACGGTCTCGGTGTCGAGGCCATAGTCGCGCCGGCCCATCAGCGCTTCGCCGGAGAGCTTGAGCAGGACGCGCTTATAGGGAGCGGCGCGCGGGTTGGGGGCGGAGGGCATGGGTTCGTTGCGATTCGGGGGTGCGCGCAACCTATCGGGGCCGGACGCGCCTCACAAGGGAAAGGATGCCGCGTCGCCGGCGCCGCCCCTCAGGTGACCGCGCGGCGGGCCTCGTAGCGCGGGTCGCGCCAGGCGCCGGTGGCGAGGATGTCGCGCAGCACCTCGACCGCGTCCCACAACTCGGCATGGCGCAGATAAAGCGGGGTGATGCCGAAGCGCAGCACGTCCGGGGCCCGGAAATCGCCGATGACGCCGCGGGCGATCAGCGCCTGCATGATTGGCCAGGCGGATTCGTGGCGCAGCGAGACCTGGCTGCCGCGCCGCTGGCCGTCCCGCGGGGTGACGATGGCGAGGCCGTGGCCGGCGCAGCGCTCCTCGACCAGGCGCATGAACAGGGCGGTCTGGGCCAGCGACTTGGCCCGGACCTGGTCGATTGGGGCCTCCAGCGCGATGTCCACGCCGCATTCGAGGCTGGCAAGGCTCAGCACCGGGGGCGTGCCGACGGCGGCGGCGGCGATGCCCGGGGCCGGGCGGAAGCCCGGCTCGAAGGCGAAGGGCGCGGCATGCGCGAGCCAGCCCGTGATCGGGTAGCGGATCTGCGCCTGCAACGCCGGGGCGACGTGCAGGAAGGCGGGGGCACCTGGGCCGCCATTGAGGAATTTGTAGCCGCAGCCGACGGCGAGGTCCGCCCCCGCGGCGGCGAGCGCGAGCGGTACCGCGCCGGCGGAATGGGCGAGGTCCCACAGCGCCAGCGCGCCCCTGGCGTGGGCCTGCGCGGTGAGCGCGGCCATGTCGTGCATCGCGCCGGTATGGTAGTTGACATGGGTGAGCATCATCACCGCGACGTTCTCATCGAGGGCCGCGGGGATGTCCGCGGCCGCGACGCTGCGCAGCTCGTGGCCATCACCGCGCAGGGCGGCGAGGCCCTGGGCGATGTAGAGGTCGGTCGGGAAATTGCCTTCCTCGGACAGGATGATGCGCCGGCCCGGGCGCAGGCGCAGCGCCGCCGCGAGCAGCTTGAACAGGTTCACCGAGGTCGAGTCGGCGACCATGGTGCTGGCGGGTGCCGCGCCGATGATCCGGCCGATCTTCTCGCCGATCCGCGGCGCGAGGTCGATCCAGCCGGCGTCGTTCCAGGACCGGATCAGCCCCTCGGCCCATTCCCGCCCGGCCACCTCGCCGACGCGCCGGGCCGCGGCTCGCGGCATCGCGCCCAGCGAGTTGCCGTCGAGATAGACGAGGCCGGCGGGCAGCACGAAACGGTCGCGGAACCGCGCGAGCGGATCGGCGACGTCGCGCGCCGCCAGTCCTTCGCGCGTGATCGTTTCGTCTGCCGTCACGAATTCGGCCCACGTTCCATCGAGAAGGGCTGCCAGCGGCGCAGCGCGCCCCGGGCCAGCACCGTCGGGTTGACGCAGCTCATCGGCCAGCGGCCCGAGAGGACCAGTGCCAACTCCTGGCCGACGCGGCGGCGGCGGGCGGGATCGAAGCGCGCCGAGGCCGAGGCGTTGTGCGGCGATAGGGTGACGTTCCTCATCTGCAACAACGGGTTGTCCTGGCGCGGCGGCTCGGTCGCCAGCACGTCCAGGCCCGCGCCGGCAATCCAGCCCTGCTGCAGGGCGGTGATGAGGGCGGCCTCGTCCACCGTCGGCCCGCGGCCGGTGTTGATGAAGATGGCGCTGGGCTTCATCAGGCGGAAATGCTGCTCCTTCAGCATGCCCTCGGCCTCGGGCGTTGCCGGGGCGTGCATGGAGACGAAGTCGGAGTTGCGCAGCACGTCCTCGAGCGTCGCCGGCTCGACGCCGTATTGCGGCATCACCAGCTCCTCGACGAACGGGTCGTAGGCGATGAGGCGCAGGCCGAAGGGCCTGGCGCGCAACGCGGTGGCACGCGCGGTATGGCCGAAGGCGATGAAGCCGAGCGTGCTGCCCATGAGGCGCGGAATCTGCAGCAGTTGCGGGCGGCCTTCGCGCCAGCGACCGTCGCGCACCATGCGGTCCTGCTCGATGACGCGGCGATGCGACGCGAGCAGCAGCGCCATGGCGTGGTCGGCCACTTCCTCGATGAAGGTGTCGGGGCAGTTGGTGACGGGAAACCCACGCGCGGTGGCGGCGGCGACGTCCACGTAATCGACGCCGACGGTGCCGAGGATGATGCCGCGGCATTTTTCCGGCAGCGCCTCGATCATCGCCCGGGTGAATTTCATGCCCTTGGCATAGATCGCGTCGGCATCGCCGCAGCCGGCGATGAAGCCGGCCTCATCGGCGGGCACCTCGACGATCTCCGCATCCATGCCCGCGAGGGCCTCCAATTCGAAATCGTAACCGCCGCCGCTCACGCTGAAGCTCACGCCCGCGGGGGTAACGATCCTGTACTTGGCCATTGGGTCTGTTCTCCGTTGTAGACGCTTCAGCGTTGCGGCGGGTGGGCGCGGATCGCGGCCTCGTCGACCTCGATGCCCCAGCCGGGGGCGGTGGGCATGACCAGCATGCCGTGTTCGATCCTGGGCCGCTCGCGCACGTAGCGGTCGCGCAGGGCGACGCCGTCGGGGTCGATCTCCATCGCCCGCAGATTGGGCACGCAGGCGGCGAAATGCGCCGAGATCATCGAGCTGAGATGGCCGTAGAAATTATGCGGCGCGACGTTGATCTCGTGGGTTTCGGCCATGCTCGCGATCTTCATCGCTTCGCCAAGCCCGTTCCAGATCACGTCGACGATGGCGACGTCCATGGAGCGGTGGTCGAAATAGGGCAGGAAATCGCGTCGGCCGCACAGGGTTTCGCAGGAGGCGATGGGGCAGGGGGCGTGGCGGCGCACGTCGGCGAGCGCGCGCGGGTCGTGGATGTCGAGTTCGAGCCAGGAGAGGCCGAACGGCGCGACGGTTTCGGCGACGCGCTCGAAGCCCTCGGTCTTGAAATGGAAATTGACGTCGAGCATGAGCGCCACGTCGGCCCCCGCGCCGGCGCGCATGGCGGCCAGCGTGTTGTGGATGCCGCGCAGGATGCGGTGGTCCCAGTTGAGCTCGGGCCAGCCAGGCGTGCGGCCGAAGCCGGGGTTGAAGCCGATCAGCCGGCCGTCCTCCATGATGAAGGTATTGGTCTTCATCGCCTGGAAGCCCTGGGCGCGGATCTCACCGGCATGCAGCGCCAGGTCGTCATAGGTGCGGATGTCGGTCGCACCGACCTGGGCGGCGTGGTGCAGACGGTAGGAGCCGGCATGCGACCAGTAGACCGGGACGCGCTCGCGGATCGGGCCGCCGAACAGGGCGGCGACCGGGATGCCGAGTTCCCTCGCCCGCAGGTCGAGCAGCGCGTTCTCGATCGCGGCGATGGCCTGCTGGACGATGCCGCCGCGCGCGGTGCGGTTGTGGACGTGCAGTCCCGCGACGATCCGTTCCCAGGGGCGCGGATCCTGGCCGATCAGGGTCTCGCCCAGCGCTGCCACCGCGGCACCGAGGCCGGGATTGCCGAACCCCTCGTTGAATTCGGACCAGCCGTCGATGCCGGCGGAGGTGGTGATTTTCACGAACGAAAAAAACCGCCAGCCGGCGTCGGCGCGCAGGGTTTCGAAGCCGGTGATTTTCATGTCAGCTTCCGCAGGCAGAAGCGGGAGGATGCCATGGGCAGGCTGGATGGCAAGGTGGCTTGGGTGACCGGGGCGGGCTCGGGCATCGGCGAGGCGGCGGCGCAGGCGCTGGCCGGTGCCGGGGCGCGCGTGGTGCTGAGCGGTCGGCGGCGTGCGCCGCTCGAGGCGGTGGCGGCGCGGATCGGGGTGGCGGCGCGGGTGGCGCCGGGGGACATGGCGGTGGCCGGCGATGTCGGCGCGATCGTGGCCGGGATCGAGCGCGAGTTCGGCCGGCTCGACATCCTGGTGGCGAACGCCGGGCTCAACATCCTGGCGCGGGGCTGGGACCAGCTCACGCCCGAGGGCGCGGCGAGCGTCATCGGCGCCAACCTCAACAGCGCGTTCTATTGCGCGAGCGCGGTGCTGCCGATGATGCGACGGCAGAAGGACGGGGTGCTGATCCACACCGCAAGCCTCGCCGGAAGGTTCATCAGCCTGCTCTCGGGGCCGGCCTATACGGCGGCGAAGCATGGCGTCGTGGCGATGAGCCACACCATCAACATGCAGGAATGTGTACACGGCATCCGTTCCTCGGTGATCAACCCCGGCGAGGTGGCGACTCCAATTCTGGACCAGCGGCCGGTGCCGGTGAGTGCCGAGGAGCGGGCGCGGATGGTGCAGCCGGCGGACGTGGCGGACCTGATCCTCTATATCGCCTGCCTGCCGCCGCACGTGGTGCTGAACGAGGTGCTGATCACGCCGACCTGGAACCGCAGCTATGTGGCGTCTCTCGCGCGGGCGGGGCGCTAGCGGCGGGGCGCCGGGCCGCTCGAGGTGGACGCGGATTCATCACCGGGAATTGGCGTTCGGCCCGCCGCTGATCTAGGCCGGGCGCGCAACGACGCGGGGAGTGTGGCGATGCGTTTGACGGCGGGAATCCTGCTGCTGGCCGTGGCGGCGCCGGCGGTGGCGCAGACGATGTCGCCGCCGCCCGCCGCGATGGGCCAGACCGCGGCGCCGGCGCCGGCACCCGGGCCGGCGCTGCTGGGCCACAAGCTGCCGGCGCCGCCGGTGCCGGTGGGGGCGACGGTCGAGGACTATCTCGTCGCCGCGCGGCATGCGCTCGATGCCAACAACGTGCCGATGGCGGTCGAGGCGCTGGAGCAGGCGGAGACGCGGGCGCTGACGCGCTCGGTGCGGCCGTCGCGGGCGAACATTCCGGACCGGGGCGGGCTGGTGGGCGCGATCGCGGCGACGCGCGCCGCCCTCGGGCGCGGCGATCGCGCCGGGGCCGACGCGGCGCTGGCGCGCGCGACCGAGCTGGCGAAAAAGCGCTAGAGCAAGACCGGACTGGATAAGACCATCTGGCCGGATACGCGAGGGGACACGGCTTTTGTTCCCTCCACGGAACCGGCTGGTGCACCGGCGGATGGCGCGCCGGCGCCGGAACGTCCGCGCAGGGCGGCGGCCCTGTCGCGCTTGCTCTGCCGCGCCCCGCGCGGGGGGATGCGCGGCACGCCGATCGTTTGTATGAGGGCGTGGCGGCGGCCGAAGGGGGGAGGCGATGGGCGGGCTGGTTCTGGCGCTCGATCAGGGGACGACCTCGACCCGCGCGATCGCTTTCCGCGCGCCCGACCTGGTGCCGGTGGCGACCGCACGGCGCGAGCTGGAGCAGCATTTCCCGGCCTCCGGCTGGGTCGAGCATGCGCCGGAGGATCTCCTCGGGCACAGCCGGATCGTGCTGCGCGAGGCGCTCGCGGCGGCCGGCGCCGCGCCCGCTGATGTGGCCGCGATCGGCATCACCAACCAGCGCGAGACGACGCTGCTGTGGGACCGGCGGACCGGGCGGGCGGTGCATCGGGCGATCGTCTGGCAGGACCGGCGGACGGAGCCGGCCTGCGCGGCGCTGCGCGCGACGGCGCACGCGGCGGCGATCGCGGCACGCACCGGGTTGTTGCCGGACCCCTATTTCTCGGCGACCAAGCTGGCCTGGCTGCTCGAGCACGTGCCGGGCGCGCGCGCGGCGGCGGCGGCGGGGCACCTGGCGTTCGGCACCGTCGATAGCTGGCTGCTCTGGCACATGACCGGCGGGCGCGTGCACGCGACGGATGCGACCAATGCCAGCCGCACCATGCTCTACGACATTCGCAACGGAACCTGGGACGAGGCGCTGCTGGACCTGTTCCGCATCCCGCGCGCGGTGCTGCCGCAGGTGCGCGACAGCGCCGGCGATTTCGGCATGCTGGCGGCGGAATGGCTGGGCGCGGCGGTGCCGGTGCGCGGCATCGCCGGCGACCAGCAGGCGGCGATGGTCGGCCAGGCGTGTTTCTCCCGCGGCATGGTGAAATCGACCTACGGCACCGGCTGCTTCCTGCTGCTGCACACCGGCACGGAGGTCGTTGCTTCGTCGAACCGGTTGCTGACGACGGTCGCGCTGCAGCTCGATGGCCGGCGGACCTATGCGCTGGAGGGCGCGATCTTCGTCGCCGGGGCGGCGGTGCAGTGGCTGCGCGACGGGTTGCACGTGATCGCCGACGCCGCCGAGACCGGTGCGCTCGCGGCCGCCGCCGATGCGGCGCAGACGGTGACGCTGGTGCCGGCCTTCACCGGGCTCGGTGCGCCGTGGTGGGACGCCGAGGCGCGCGGCGCGATCTTCGGGCTCACGCGCGCGACCGGCCCGCGCGAACTCGCACGCGCGGCCCTCGAGAGCGTGGGCCAGCAGACCGCGGACCTGGTCGATGCGATGCGCGCGGACATGGGCGCGGTCCGGACCGGCGGGGTCGGCGAGACGGTGCTGCGCGTCGATGGCGGCATGGTGGCGAGCGACTGGACCATGCAGTTCCTCGCCGACATCCTGGGCGCGCCGGTGGACCGGCCCCGGGTCGCGGAGACGACGGCGCTCGGGGCGGCCTATCTGGCGGGGCTGGCGGCGGGGGTCTGTCCGCCGCCGGAGGCGTTCGCGCGGACCTGGTCGCTCGACCGGCGGTTCAGCCCGGCGATGGCGCCGGACGAGCGGGTGCGCCGGCGCGCGGTCTGGGCCGACGCGGTGCGGCGCACGCGCACACGCGTCTGACGCCGCCGGCCCGCCCCGCGGACGCGCCCGGCCTGCGACCCCGGCGGCCGCGATTTGACGCGGGGCCGGGGTTGGGGCCATGTCGCCAGGGTAGCGTTCCGGTGGCCCGCGTGATCCTGCTGATCGACAATTACGACAGCTTCACCTTCAACCTCGTCCAGTTCCTGGGCGATCTCGGCGCGCGTTGCGAGGTCTGGCGCAACGATGCGCTCTCCGCCGCCGAGGCGATGGCGAAGCGGCCGGAGGCGATCGTGCTGTCGCCGGGGCCGTGCACGCCCAACGAGGCCGGGATCTGTCTCGACCTGATCGCGGCGGCGGCTTCTGCTGCGGTGCCGCTGCTCGGCGTCTGCCTCGGCCATCAGGCGATCGGCCAGGCGTTCGGTGGCCAGGTGGTGCGTGCCCCGGTGCCGATGCACGGCAAGGTGTCGGCCGTGCACCATCGCGGCAGCGACCTGTTCGCCGGCCTGCCGGACCCGGTGCGGATGACGCGCTATCACAGCCTCGTCGTCGCCCGCGCCGGCCTGCCCGGGGCGCTGGAGGTGACGGCGTGGATCGAGGGCGGCGGCGAGGACGGGATGGTCATGGGGCTCGCGCACCGGACGCTGCCGGTCTGGGGGGTGCAGTTCCATCCCGAGAGCATTGCCAGCGAGCACGGGCATGCGCTGCTTGGCAATTTCCTGCGCCTGGCGCGGCCGTCGCTGGATCGCGCGGCATGAGCGCGGGCGCGGCATCGGCGGGCAACCTCAAGCCGGTGCTGGCGCGGCTGGCGCTGGGCGAGACCATGTCCGAGGCCGAGGCGGAGCAGGCGTTCGGCATCGTGATGGCCGGCGAGGCGACGCCGGCGCAGATCGCCGGCATGCTGATGGCGATGCGCGTGCGCGGCGAGACGGTGGCGGAGATGGTGGGCGCGGTGCGGGCGATGCGCGCGCGCATGACCGCGATCGCGGCGCCGGAGGGGGCGATCGACATCGTCGGCACCGGCGGCGACGGGGCGGGGACGCTCAATATCTCGACGGCGGCCGCCTTCGTGCTGGCCGGCGGCGGCGTGACGGTGGCCAAGCACGGCAACCGGGCGCTCTCCTCCAAGTCCGGGGCTGCCGATGCGCTCGCAGCGCTGGGGGTGAACGTCGATGTCAGGCTGGAGCGCCTCGCCGACATCCTGCACGCGGTGGGCTGCGTCTTCATGTTCGCCCCGCGCCATCACGCGGCGCTGCGCCACGCCGCCGGACCGCGCGTCGAGCTTGGCACGCGGACCATCTTCAACCTGCTCGGCCCGCTCGCGAACCCGGCGCGGGTGCGCCGGCAACTGACCGGCGTGTTCGACGGCGCCTGGGCGCGGCCGATGGCGGAGACACTGGCGGCACTGGGCACCACCGATGCCTGGCTGGTGCATGGCATGGGGCTCGACGAGCTGACCGTTGCGGGACCGAACCAGGTGGTGGCGCTGTCGGGCGGCGCGATCCGCGAGTTCGTGCTCGACCCGGCGGAGGCGGGGCTGCCGGCCTCGCCGCTGGCCGCGATCCGGGGCGGCGATGGCGAGACCAACGCCGCCGCCCTGCTGGCGTTGCTGCGAGGGGCGGTGGGACCCTATCGCGACACGGTGCTGCTCAATGCCGCCGGCGGCTTCATCGTTGCCGGCCGGACGCGCGATATCCGCGAGGGCGTGGCGCTGGCGGCGCGCGCGATCGATTCGGGGGCGGCGCTGGCGGTGCTCGAGGCGCTGCGCCGCGAGACCCATGCCTGAGGCCGGACGATGAGCGCGACGACGATGGGCGATACCCTGGCCGGGATTTGCGCGCGCACGCGCGAGGACCTGGCGCAGCGGCGCCAGGCGATGGGCGCGCGCGCGCTCGAGGCGCGCATCGAGGCCGCGAGCCCGCCACGCGGCTTTGCCCGAGCGCTGATGGACCGCGCGGCGGAAACCGGTGTCGGGCTGATCGCGGAGATCAAGAAGGCCTCGCCGTCTGGCGGCCTGATCCGCGAGGATTTCGATCCCGCGTCACTCGCGCGCGCCTACGCGGCTGCGGGCGCGGCGTGCCTGTCCGTGCTCACCGACGCGCCGTTCTTCCAGGGCGATCCGTCGCACCTCGAGGCCGCGCGGGCGGCGACGCGGCTGCCGGTGCTGCGCAAGGACTTCATGCTCGACGCATGGCAGGTGCGCGAGAGCCGGGCGATGGGCGCGGACTGCATCCTGCTGATCATGGCGGCACTCACCGATGCCGAGGCGCTGGCGCTGGAGGCGCAGGCGGTCGCGCTCGGGATGGACGTGCTGGCCGAGGTGCACGATGCGGCGGAACTGGAGCGCGCGCTGGGGCTGCGCACGCGGCTGATCGGCATCAACAACCGCGACCTGCGGACCTTGCGCACCGATATCCGCACCGGCCTCGCGCTGGCGTCGCACGTGCCGCCGGACCGGTTCGTGGTCGCCGAGAGCGGGATCCGCGCGACCGCGGACATCGCCGGCTTCCGCGCCGTCGGCGTGAGCGGGTTCCTGGTCGGCGAGAGCCTGCTGCGCCAGGCGGATGTGGGGGCGGCGGTCCGGGCGCTGGTCGGATGAGCCGGCTCACGCATCTCGATGCCGCCGGCAAGGCGCGCATGGTCGATGTCGGCGACAAGGCGCCGACCCGGCGCGTCGCGGTGGCGGCGGGGCGGGTGGCGATGCAGCCGCAGACGGCGGCGCTGGTCGCGGCAGGCACGGCGGCGAAGGGCGATGTGCTCGCCGCCGCGCGCATCGCCGGGATCATGGCGGCGAAGCGGACCGCGGAGCTGATTCCGTTGTGCCATCCGCTGGCGCTGTCCTCGGTTGGCGTCGATGTCACCGCGGGCGCCGATTGCGTCGAGATCGAGGCGACGGTGGCGACGATCGGGCCGACCGGCGTGGAGATGGAGGCCCTGACGGCGGTTTCGGTCGCGGCCCTCACGATTTACGACATGCTCAAGGCGGTGGACCGCGGGATGCGGATCGAGGCGGTGCGGCTGCGTCGGAAATCCGGCGGCCGGTCCGGCGAGTTCACGGCGCCATGACGCGGGGCGCGCCATGATCAGCGTCGCGGAGGCGCGGGCGCGCATCGTCGCCGCGATGCGCCCGACGGCGCCGGAGATGGTGGCCCTCGCCGAGGCCTGGGGCCGGGTTGCGGCCGCCGACCACGCCTCGCGGCTGACCCAGCCGCCGGCCGACGTCTCGGCGATGGACGGGTTCTGCCTGCGCGCGGCGGACGGGGCGCTGGGGGCGACACTCGCGATCGTCGGCTCGGCGCCGGCCGGGCATCCCTGGGCGGGAATGGTGGGGCCGGGGCAGGCGGTGCGGATTTTCACCGGCAGCGTCATGCCCGCCGGCGCCGACGCCGTCCTGATCGTCGAGGACGCGGTCGAGGCGCGGGGGATGGTGGAGGTGCGCGAGGCGGTGCGCGCCGGGCGGCATATCCGCCGGGCGGGGCAGGATTTCACCGCCGGCGACGTGCTGGTGGCGGCCGGCACACGCATCGCGGCACGGGCGGTCGGGCTGCTGGCGGCGGGGAACCATCCCTGGGTGCGGGTGCACCGGCGCCCGCGCGTGGCGCTGCTGGCGACCGGCGACGAAATCGCGCTGCCGGGCGAGCCGATCCCGCCGGGCGGGATCATCAGCTCCAACGCGCATGCGCTGGCCGCCCTGGTGCGCGCCGGCGGCGGCGAGCCGGTGGTGCTGCCGGTGGTGGCCGACGACGAGGCCGCCCTGGCGGCGGCGGTCGAGGGGCTGTCCTGCGACCTGCTGGTGACGACCGGCGGCGCGAGCGTGGGCGCGCACGACCTGGTGCAGCCGGCGCTGGCGCGGCGCGGGCTGCGGACCGATTTCTGGAAGATCGCGATGCGGCCGGGCAAGCCGCTGATCTTTGGGGCGCTGGGCGAGGTGCCGATGCTGGGGCTGCCGGGCAACCCGGTCTCGGCGCTGGTCTGCGCGGTGCTGTTCCTGTTGCCGGCGCTGGCGCGGATGCAGGGGCTCGAGGGCCAGGGGCCGGCCGAATCCGAGGCGGTGCTGGGGGCGGCGCTCGTCGCCAACGACCACCGCGCCGACCATCTGCGTGCGCGGCTGGCGCCGGGGCCGGACGGCAGGAAGGTGGCGACCGCCTTCGCGCGCCAGGATTCCGGGATGCTGCGGCTGCTCGCCGAGGCCGACGCGCTGATCCTGCGGCCGCCGCACGCGCCGGCGGCGGCGCCTGGCGAGACGGTGCGGGTGATCGAGCTCGGCGCGCTTGGCATCTGACCCCGGTTGCGCTTGACCCGCGCACGGGAACTTACGTAGAACATCGCCCGAGTTGCCGGTTTGTTCCGGCTGCTGTCGGGGAGAGACGATGCTCACACGCAAGCAGCACGAGCTGCTGGTCTTCATCGACCGGCATCTGCGCCAGACCGGCGTCTCGCCGAGCTTCGAGGAGATGAAGGCGGCGCTGTCGCTGCGCTCCAAGTCCGGCATCCACCGGCTGATCTCGGCGCTGGAGGAGCGCGGATTTCTGCGCCGCCACCGCCACCGGGCGCGGGCGCTGGAGGTGCTGCGCCTGGCCGAGGACATGCCTCAGCCGGCACCGCCGGTCAGCCCGCAATCGTTCAGCCCCAATGTGATCCGCGGCGATTTCTCGGTCCGTCTGAGCGGCGCGCGGGCGGCGCCGGCGGCCTCCGCGGTGGCGCTGCCGCTGTACGGGCGGATCGCCGCGGGGGCGCCGATCGAGGCGTTGCGCGATGCCTCCGCCGCGATCGAGGTTCCGTTTGCGCTGCTTGGTAGCGGTGAGCATTATGCTGTTGAAGTTGCTGGTGATTCCATGATCGACGCCGGCATCCACGACGGCGACGTGGCGATCATCGGCGCGGGTGAGACGGCGGAGAACGGCCAGATCGTCGTCGCCCTGGTCGATGAGCAGGAGGTGACGCTGAAGCGGCTGCGCCGGCGCGGCAACTCGATCGCGCTTGAGCCGGCGAATCCGCGGCACGAGACCAGGATCTTCCCTGCCGACCGGGTGCGGGTGCAGGGCCGGCTGGTGGCGCTGCTGCGCCGCTACTGAGACCTATTCGGTCGGCGCCATCGGTCGGGTGGTAGCGGTCTGCGCCGCCCTGGGCGTTGCCGGAGCCGCCCCTGCCGCCCCTGCCGCCGGCGTCGCTGTTGGCGTCGTCGCTGTCGGCGTCGGGAACAGCGCCGGCTGGGCGGCCGAGCGCTGCGGCCGCGTGGCGGTGCCGAGGACGACCCAGGGGCGGTCGCCGCGCACCGCACGGTCGGTGAGCACCCGCGGCGTCCGGCCGAGCCAGATCGCCGTGGCACCGCCGCGGCCGAGCCGGGTGGCGTCGATCAGGGTGGCTGCCGCGCCGCAGGACGCCGTCGCGAACGCGATCACCAACCCCTTGGGGCAGGGCGCCGCGGCGAGCAGCAGGGTCGCGCCGGGGCCGAGCGGGCAGCTCGTGCCGGCGCAGTGGAGCGGGGCTTGCGGCCCGGGCAGCGCCACTTGGAACTGCGCCAGGGTGAAGGCCTGACGGCCGTGGATGGTGGCGGTCAGCACCGCTCCGCGCTGGCGGACCGCGACCGTGTCGTGGGCGACCAGCAGGTCGGGCGGGCGGACCAGCCAGGCGGAGACCAGCCCCGCCGCGAGCATCGGGATGCCGGCCAGGCGCAGGCGCGAGCGCCACAGGCAGAGCCAGGCGAGTCCGAGGGCGACCAGCAGCAGGCCCCAGAGCGGCGCGTGCGGCACCGCGAGCGAGGCGGCGGGAAGGCCGGCGAAGAAGCGCGCAATGGCACGCGTCGCGGCGCAGCCCCAGCCCATCGCCACCAGCGCGAAGTGCTCCAGATGCAGAGGCATCAGCGCCAGTGCCAGCAGCCCGAGCGGCATCGTCCAGATGGCGGTGAGCGGCACGGCGAACAGGTTGGAGAGCACGAAATAGATCTGCATGCGCCCGAAATGCCACGCGGCGAAGGGCGCGGAGGCGGAGCCGGCGAACAGCGAGGTGGTGAACAGCATGGCGACGTGGCGCAGCGCGCGGCGGTGCCAGCGCGTGTCGGCGGCGAGCCTGGCGAAGGCCGGTTCGAGGGCGTGGTAGCCGGCGATCAACGCCAGGACCGCGGCGAAGCTCATCTGGAAGCTGGCGCCGGGGACGGCTTGCGGCTCGAGCGCGGCCAGGCCGGCCATGGCCAGCATCAGCCCGCGCATGGACAGGGCGCGGCGGCCGACGAGGAGGGCGAGGACGACGAGGCTGGCCATGGCGAAGCTGCGCTCGATCGGCAGGTGCGCGCCGGTGAGCTCCATGAAGAAGCCACCGGCGGCCAGCGAGGCCAGGGCGGCGATGGGCTTGGTCGGCCAGAACAGGCTCGCGTGTTCCGATGCCGCCAGAGCGAGGCGGGTGGCGAGGAAGACGAGGCCCATCACGATGCCCATGTGCAGCCCGGCGATGGCGAGCAGGTGCGCGAGGCCGGAGGCGGCGAAGGCGGCGCGGTCGGCGGGCGGGATGCCGATGGCAGCCCCGGTCAGCAGGGTTGCCGCGATGGCCCCGGGCACGCCGGGGACGGCGGCCGCGACGCGGGCGCGGATGGTGGTGCGCAGGCGCGCGAAGAACCCGGCGCGGGCGGTGCCGAGCACCGTGACCTTGCCGAGGGCGAAGCCGTAGCCTGCCAGGTTGCTGAAATAGGCGTCGCGCTGCAGGTCCCAGCCGCCGGGCCAGGCGGGCGGCGAGGGGGCGAAGAGGAGGGCGCGAACGCTGATGCGGCTGCCGGCGGCGAGCGGCGCCGGGTCGTCGTTGCGCAGGCGCACGCGGATCGCGCGCGCGAGCGGCGCGGCGCCGTCGAGGCTTGCCGCGGCCAGGACCAGGCGGCGGCCCTGGGGCAGGAGTTCGACCTCGGCGACGCGGGCCGCGATGCTGACCGCCCGGTGCGGCAGGCCCGGCATCGGTGCCGCGCGCCAGGTGGCCATCGAGCCGGCGGCGACGCCGACGGCCGCGGCGGCGAGGAGGGCGAGCGGATAGACGGCGAGGCGGCGGCGCAGGGCGACGCTCGCCGCCAGCAGCGCGATCGCGGCGGCCGCCCCGGCCCAGACTGGCGGTTCGGCAGGCAGCGCGAAGTAGATCGCCACGCCGGCGACGAGCGCCGGGGCGAGCCAGAGGCTGAAGCGCCCGGCCTCGGCCTCGAGTATTCGGTCGAGCAGCCGGCCGGGGAGGGGCCGGTGGTCGAACGGGGTGCGCATGACGCCGCCACGCTACGCGGGCGCTCGCATGCGCCGCCAGGGCGGCCTCGCGCGGGTTGCGTGGCCGGCGCGGCGTGGCCGGCGCGGCGCGGCCGGCGCAGCGTGTGGTCCGGGAAGCGGGGGAGGCAGGCGCCGGGCGCGGTTTGCGGTGTCGCGATCATGGTCTAGAGGGCGCGGCATGATCCGTACCCGCTTCGCCCCGAGCCCGACCGGCACGCTGCATATCGGCAGCGCGCACACGGCCCTGTTCAATTGGCTGTTCGCGCGCCACCACGGCGGGCAGTTCCTGATCCGCATCGAGGATACCGACCGCGAGCGCTCGAAGGCCGAGCACACCGCGTCGATCCTGGACGGGCTCGCCTGGCTCGGCATCTTTCCCGACGAGCCGCCGGTCTTTCAGCTGACGCGCCAGGCCCGCCACGCCGAGGTGGCGATGCAACTGCTGCAGGCGGGGCACGCCTATCGCTGCTGGTGCACGCCCGAGGAACTCGCCCTGATGCGCGAGAAGGCGCGCGAGGAGGGCCGGCCGCCGCGTTACGACGGCACCTGGCGCGACCGCGATCCGGCCGAGGCGCCCGCCGGCGTGGCGCCGGCGATCCGCCTGCGGGCACCGCGCGAGGGTTCGACCGTCGTCGACGACCTGGTGCAGGGGCGCGTCGAGGTGGCGAACAGCGAGCTCGACGACATGATCATCCTGCGCTCGGACGGCACGCCGACCTACCTGCATGCCGTCGTCGTGGACGATCACGACATGGCGATCACGCATGTCATCCGAGGCGACGACCATCTCACCAACACCTTCCGCCAGGCGCAGGTCTACGACCTGATGGGCTGGTCGCGGCCGCATTTCGCGCATGTGCCGCTGATCCACGGCGCCGACGGGGCGAAGCTATCCAAGCGCCATGGCGCGACCAGCGTGTTCGAGTTCCGCGATCAGGGCTATCTGCCGGAGGCGCTGCTGAATTACCTGGTCCGGCTCGGCTGGGGGCATGGCGACGCCGAGATCCTGAGCGTCGAGGAGATGATCGCGCTGTTCGACGTCGATGGCGTCGGGCGGGCGGCGAGCCGCATGGATTACGCCAAGCTCGGGCACGTGAACGGGGTCTGGCTGCGCCGCGCGGAAGATGCGCGGCTGGTGGCCGAAATCCGCGCGAGGCTGCCCGCGATCGATCCGGCGAAGCTCGCCGCGATCATGCCGGCGCTCAAGGAGCGGGCGCGCACGCTGGTCGAGCTGGCCGAAGGCGCGCGGTTCCTGATCGCGCCCGCGGAGCCGATGGAGGCGAAGGCGGCGGCCCTGCTGACGGCGGAGAAGCGGGCGCTGCTGGGCGAGCTGGCCGGCGTGCTGGTGGCCACGGATTTCACCCCCGGCGCGCTCGACGCGGCACTCAGGAGTTTTGCCGAGGCGCAGGGCAGCAAGCTCGGCGACGTGGCGCAGCCGCTGCGCGCGGCGCTGACCGGGCGCACGACCAGCCCGCCGATCGACGCGACGATGGCGGCACTCGGGCCCGCCGAGGTGCTGGCGCGGCTCGCGGCGCTGGCGAACTAGCGCAAGCCCAGGCTCCGTCCGAGCGCATCCGGCTTCGGCCAAGCGGCGGTAAGAGGCTGTGGATACGACATTTTCTGCAGCGCGCGGGAGCCATCGCTCGTGGGAGTCGTGGCGGCCCGGCTCATTCCGCCGCGAGTTCGCCGAGCAGGCGGATATGGCTGCGCGCGCCCTTGCAGAAGCAGCGCAGGTCGAATTTCTCGTTCGGCGAATGCACCTGGTCGTCGTCGAGGCCGAAGCCCATCAGCACGGAGTCGAGGCCGAGCTCTTTCCTGAAGGTCTCGACCACCGGGATCGAGCCGCCCGAGCCGATCAGCACCGGGTTGCGGCCGTATTCGCGGCCGAGCGCCTTTTCGGCGGCGGCGAGGAAGCGGGAATCGGTCGCGATCTCGAGTCCCTCGCCGAGGCCGAAGAGGGTGAAGTCCAGCCTGGCGTCGGCGGGGACGTTCGCGCGCATGAACGCCTTGAAATTCTCCACGATGCGGGCCGGGTCCTGGCCGGGGACCAGGCGGAAGGAGAGTTTCGCGACGGCTTCGGACGGGATCACCGTCTTGCTGCCCGGGCCCATGTAGCCGCCCCAGATGCCGTTGATGTCGCAGGTCGGCCGCGCCCAGAGGCGCTCGAGCGGCGTGCGGTCCTGCTCGCCGACGGGAATCGACAGGCCGATCTCGCCGAGGAAGGCGCGCTCGTCGAAGCCGAGCGAGGCCCATTGGTTGGCCTTGCGCGGCGAGATGTCGCGGATGTTGTCGTAGAAGCCGGGGACCAGGATCCGGCCCTTGTCGTCGCGCAGCCGGCCGAGTGCGGCGGTGAGGGCGTTGATCGGGTTCAGCGCCTCGCCGCCATAGACGCCGGAATGCAGGTCGCGGCTGGCGGCGGTGAGTTTCACCTCGACATAGCAGAGGCCGCGCAGCGAGGTGGTCAGCGCCGGCGTGTCGATGTCCCACATCCCGGTGTCCGACACCACGACGATGTCGGCCGCGAGCTCCTCGCGGTGGGCGGCGACGAAGGGGGCGAGGTTGAGCGAGCCCACTTCCTCCTCGCCCTCGATCAGCACCGTGATCGGGCAGGGCATGGTGCCGATCGTCTCATGCCAGGCGCGCAGGGCGGCGAGCCACATGCTGACCTGGCCCTTGTCGTCCACCGCGCCGCGCGCGACGACGCGCTTGCCGTTGCGGCCCTCGACGACGGCCGGCTCGAACGGCGGCGAGGTCCAGAGCTCCAGCGGCTCGGCCGGCTGCACGTCATAGTGGCCGTAATAGAGCAGGCGCGGGCCGCGGCCCGGGCCCGGGTGCGTCGCGAGGACGACCGGGTGGCCGGCGGTCTCGCGCAGCGCGGCGGCGAAGCCCATCGCGGCGAGCTCGGCGCGGGCGAACTCGGCGGCGCGGCGGCAATCCGCGGCATGGGCGGGCTGGGCGGAGACGGAGGGGATGCGCAGCCAGTCCATCCAGCGCGCCATGGCGGCGTCGAGGTGAGACTCGAAATGGGTCAGGGCGGCGTCGGTTCTGCTCATGGACGAGTCTTGGCGCGGCGGTCGCGGGCCGGCAAGGGGCTGGGCGGCGGGGCCAGGGGCCAATCGGCGGCGATTGCGCCGGCGACAGTGTCTCGGCCATTGCGCCCGGCCGCGAACTCACTAAAGGAATGGTTCCCGGTGCTGCCGTGGCACGGGCGAGTGGCGGATCCGCGAGGCTGGATCGGGCCGGCCCGACGACGCGGCTCGCGAACGGCGCAGGAGCGCCAAGGCGGAGGAGCAAGGATGACGGATGCAACGGGTGCGGCAGCGGTGAAAGAACCGCCGCGGCGTGATTTTCTGAAGATGGTCTCGGCGGGAATGGCGGCCGTCGGTACCGGCGCGGTGGCCTGGACGTTCATCGACTCGATGAACCCGGACAAGGCGACGGTCGCGGCCGGTGCGCCGATCGACATCGACCTCAAGCCGATCGCCGACGGGCAGCAGATCGTCGTGCTGTGGCGCGGCAAGCCGATGCTGATCCTCAAGCGCACGAAGGCGGCGGTGGCGAGCCTGCAGGATCCCAAGATCGTCAAGTTGCTGAGCGACCCCAACTCCAAGGTGGTGCAGCAGCCGCCCTATGCGGAGAACTGGCACCGCTCCCTCAAGCCCGAGCTGCTGGTGATGGTCGGCGTCTGCACGCATCTCGGCTGCCTGCCGGGCTACTATCCGAAGCCGAGTGCGACGACGCCGGTGCCGGACTGGCCGAGCGGGTATTTCTGCCCGTGCCACGGCTCCAAATACGACCTCGCCGGACGGGTCTGGGCGGGCGTTCCGGCGCCATACAACCTGCCGGTCCCGCCGTATCGCTATGTCAGCGACACGTTGGTCCGGATCGGCGAGAACCCGCCGGGCCAGACTTTTTCGATGTCGTCCATCCTGCAGATGTAACGAGCCGCTCCCGGCGCCGGCCGCCCGCCCGTTGGCATCCGCCACCGGCGGGCCCGGTGCCGTCGGCCCCGCGCCCTCGGCGGACCGGGGTTGGCAGGAGGCGGCAGGCGTGCTCGGCTCGCGCAAACAGCGATGGCGGCGCCGATGCACGAGCTTCTCATCCGCGGCGGCCGGGTGATCGACCCGGAGACGGGCCGCGACGACGTCTGCGACGTGGCGGTGGCGCAGGGACGGATCGCCGCGGTGGGGCGCGACCTCGGCCCGGCCACGCGCAGCATCGACGCACATGGCCTGGTGGTGGCGCCGGGCTTCATCGACCTGCATGCGCACGGGCAGTCGCTGCCGGCGGACCGGATGCAGGCCTTCGACGGCGTGACGACCACATTGGAACTGGAGGCCGGGGCGCTGCCGGTCGCGGCATGGTACGGCGAGCAGGCGCGGCGCGGGCGGACGCTCAACTATGGCTGCGCCGTCAACTGGGTGACGGCGCGGATCGCGGTGATGAACCGCGTCGCACCGGAAAACGGGCTCGGCTTCATGGCCAGGCACGCCTCCGACAGGCGCTGGGCGGACGCGATCGCGAGCGACGAGGAGGTCGCGGCGATCGTGGCAATGCTGCGCGCGGGGCTCGACGAGGGCGGCATCGGCATCGGCGTGCTGAATGCCTATGCGCCCGGTTCCGGCGTGAAGGAGATGACCGCGGTCTGCGAGCTGGCGGCCGGGCAGGGCGTGCCGACCTATACGCATGTGGCGTTCATGGCCAACGAGGATCCGCAGAGCTCGATCGAGGCTTACACGCGGCTGGTGGGCTATGCCGGAACGACCGGAGCCCACATGCATATCTGCCATTTCAACTCGACCTCGATGATGGATGCCGAGCTGGCCGCGCGCCTGGTGGCGACGGCGCAGGGCCAGGGCCTGCGCGTCACCACCGAGGCCTATCCGTACGGCACCGGTTCGACGCTGATGAGCGCTGCGTTTTTCCGCGACCCGGAGTTCGCGCGCCGGGGCGGGCGGGACTGGAGCGCGCTCGAGGTGCTGGACACCGGGCGGCGCTTCGAGAAGCACGAGGACGTGCTGCGGGCCCAGGCGCAGGACCCGGGGGCGATCGTGCTGTGGCACTTCCTCGATACGCAAGCGAACCAACGCCACCGCGAGATCCTCGACGCCTCGGTGCTGTTTGCCGGCGGCGCGATCGCCTCCGACGCGATGCCGTGGACGCAGCCGGACGGCAGCATCTACGAGGGCGATGCTTGGCCGTTGCCGGAGGGGCTGAGCTCGCATCCGCGGTCCGCCGGCACGTTCACGCGTTTCCTTGCCCGCTGGGTGCGCGAGCGGCGCGCGATGAGCCTCCTCGACGGGCTCGCGAAATGCACGCTGATCCCGGCGCGGATCCTGGGCGAGAGCACGCCGGTGATGCGCGCGAAGGGGCGGCTGCAGGCCGGCTGTGACGCCGATATCGTGGTGTTCGACTGGGACCGGCTGGAGGACCGCGCGACGTTCAGGGCGATGAACCAGGCGGCGGTGGGCATGCGCCACGTGCTGGTGCATGGCGAGGCGGTCGTGGACGGGGGCGAGCTGGTGCGCGACGCGCGCCCGGGCCGGCCGGTGCGCCGGCCGCGCTCGCCCTAGCGCGGGCGGGCGTGGGCGTGGGCGTCCCCGTCGTGCTGGTGACCGGGTTTCTCGGCGCCGGCAAGACGAGCTTCATCAACCGGCTGCTGGCGGATGGCGACAGGCGCATCGCCGCGGTGGTGAACGATTTCGGCGCGGTGAACATCGACGCCGGGCTCGTCGCCGGGGCGGCGGCGGGCATCGTCGGCCTGGCCAATGGCTGTATCTGCTGCGCGCTGCAGGGTGATCTGCTGCGGACCCTGGCGCTGCTGCTGCGCCGCGACCCGGGGCCGGAAGCAATCGTGATCGAAACGAGTGGCGTGGCCGAGCCGGGGCCGATCCTCGCCTCGCTGCTCGACCCTGTGGTGTGGCGGGAGACGCCGCTGGAATCGGTGGTGGGCGTGGCGGACGCGGTGGCGCTGGCGGCGGGCGAGCGCGCCGCGGACCCGCTGCTGCGCGCGCAGTTGCAGGCCGCGGATTTCGTGTGGCTGGCGAAACGGGACCTGCTGGCGGCGGGGCAGGCGCCGGCGGCGGAGGCGGCGCTGCGCGCGCTGGGTGCGCGCGGGCGCGTGCTCGGCGAGGACGCGCTGGGCCTGCTG